>NZ_LR734816.1 GCF_902506655.1 Marinoscillum sp. 108
ATACCAACACCAGTGGAATCAACACCACAGGCTTTACCGACATCAATGGTGATGGAGTCATCGACCAGTTTGATAAGGATCTGGATGGTATTCCTGACTTCAAAGACCTGGACAGTGACAATGATGGGATTCCTGACATCCTCGAATTCGGACTCACTGATGCCAATCAGGATGGTACACTCGATGAAGGAGCGGGTATTACGGATGCTAACGCCAATGGACTACATGACACCTACGATCCTGCTTGCGATGGAGCGTCTACCAACACTGCAACGACGGGTGGAACCAATGTGGGAACAAGCGGAACCCTCAATAACATTGCTAACATCCTGGATGCTAATAATACCACGTATGGCACATTCAACAGTGGCGCATACATTGATATTCAATTAGAGGGGCCGGTAATAGTGGGTAATACCATCGTAGTGAGACACAGACGAAATGGAGGTGGTGGAACCAACACCACCATAGTCATTCGTCAGTATGACAGTGGACAGAATCTTGTGGCTTCCTCAGGAAATATTACCTCCAACAATACCACAACCAATACTACCTACACTGTAGTTACATCTGACGCGTATTACATTCGGATAGAAAACACTGGTGCCAATACCGGTAGGTTATACCATGTATCTTACACATACACCATCACCAATTGCTCTGGGGGGTCAGCTCTTGCTCCCACTGACTTTGACAGTGATGGTATTGATAACTATCTGGATCTGGATGCTGACGGTGATGGCATTCCTGACAACATAGAAGCGCAAACCAACCTTGCTTACAAAGCACCTGTGTTGGTAGACAGTGATGGTGACGGTATTATGGACATCTATGATCAGGATGCCGGAGGAGCTCTGGCTCCCGTCAATTCAGATCTCAACGGTAATCCGGATTACCTGGATACAGACTCGGATGATGACGGAATCCCCGATGTAGTGGAAGCCTGGGACAGCGACATGGATGGGTTCGGTGATTGGGACACCAATGGCAACAATGACCCTACAGACGAAAGTGGCTATGGATCAGATGTGGATGCCGACGGTATTTCTTACCTCTTCGACTCCAACTCCGGCAGAGGCACCGTCGCCAATATCACAGGGTCGAATGCAACAATGCAAGATACTGACGCAGACGATATTAGAGACTTCAGGGATACGGATGATGATAATGATGGAATAAGCACTGCGGCAGAAGATTTTGGAGATGGCGCTGGAGGTGCATCTGATGGCAACTGGACCAACGACTTCACCCAAGGGGGGCTAACAGTACCAGACTACCTTTTCAATCCTGATAATGATGGAGATGGTATTATTGATGCAATGGATCTTGATCCTAATAATGATGGTATATCTATCATTCAGGAAAGCAACGGCACGCTCCCATTTGGAGATGAAGATGGAGATAACATCTACAACTATCTGGACAGTGATTATACTGGTTTCATAGATTCAAATAGTGATGGAATTGATGACCGGGTGGACCATGACAAAGATGGCGTTCCTGACTTTTTTGATTTGGACAGCGATAATGACGGAATTTCCGATCTACTGGAAGTAGGCCTTACGGATGCCGATGGAGACGGCACAATGGACGAGGGTTTTGGCATAACAGACGCCAATAACAACGGTCTGGATGACAGTGTGGACCCCAATTGTGCCACTTCCGGCTCAGCTTCCTGGATTTTTAATGAGTCCTCAGTGGGGAATCCTTTTAATGCTTTAGGCTCTATCAACGGAACAAACGCAACCTTTAACGATGCAGCTGATTTCATCATTTTAGACATGGGCGTTACTCTTCCCGGGGGAACTACTATTACAGTTGCTGCCACGGTTGGACTAGGTAACCAGATCAGGTTGGAACAATCCACTGATGGTGCAAACTTTAGCAATACCATAACCTTCACCAATCTTGCTACGACGTACACTACTTCAGGGGGTGCCAGATACATTAGAGTGACCTCACCCACAGCCAATGCTTCATTGGATGCGCTAACACATGCCAGTAGCAATCAATGCGCTGGAACCGGTACAGCAGCTACACTCACCAACACAGATGGAGATGCGCTGGCTAACTACCTGGACCTGGACTCTGACAATGACGGTCTTACTGACAACAGGGAAGCACAGCCTTCAGCAGGGTTTATCGTGATCACTTCTCTGGATACCGATGGCGACGGACTCAAGGATGTCTACGATGCTGACAATGGCGGCACCTACATCAACCCCATCAATTCTGATAGTGATGGCGACCCTGATTACCTGGATACGGACTCTGATGATGACAATGTCCCGGATGTGGTAGAAGGATTTGACGCCAACAAAAACGGCTTCAGTGACCTGGATACCGATCAGGATGGTGACCTCTCTGACGAAACAGGATACGGACTGGACACCGATGGGGACGGGCTCGAAAACATCTTTGACAACTACTCAGGCACTGGTATTGCCAACATCAAAGGATCCAAGTCCAAAAGGCAGGACACCGATGGGGATGGCATTCCCGACTACAGAGACGATGAAGATGACTCTGATGGCATAAACACCTCCGCAGAGGACACCAGCGACGGTG
>NZ_LR734818.1 GCF_902506655.1 Marinoscillum sp. 108
ACATCGCTGAATAGGTCACCACCGGGGCTGCTGCATCTGTAACAGTAAATGGAGTATTGAAGTTATTGTAGCCATTACCTGAGGCATCCAACAGGTTCGCACTTCCTGAATAATCAATCGTAGGAACGCTATCAGTATTGTGAATACCTACCTCATTGAACGTAAACACCGCTACGCTATCCACTCCACTTGATACTGCTGTGAGGGTTCGACCACTAAACGTAGCTCCCAGCACAAAATCCATCGTGCCATCCGCGCCATTCACGATCGGCTCACTGAAGTATACCGAAATCGAATCAAGCTGACCATTCCCGTCATTGTCGTGGGTATAGGCCTCTGTAATCACTAAGGCTGCACTGTCATTGGCAATCACAGTGGTGTCGACCAAAATATTCCCAGCCAAATCTTCAAATTTCGAAGGATCTAAAAAGTCAATAGTGGCTACCGAATCGGTATCAAAATAGGCAAGCTCTGTCAACGCAAACTGAACAGTATCCTGCTTCGTAGAATCCATGGAGAATACTGAATAGCCGTTGATTCCAAAATCACCAGCCGTAAAAAACAACCCACTACCAGTCTTCAGGTTTTCACTAAACACCACCGACATACTGTCTATCTTGCCATTCAGATCAGCATCAAACATCGCGGAATAGGTCACAACCGGAGGTACGCCATCTGATAAAGTTTCTCCAGAAACACCCGCATTTGTTTCGACTGCAATTGCATCTTTAATCGTACCGGCTGTAATGATCAGATCATTTGCTGAATAATTCGTTGGAACAGGAGCTGAAAGAGTAACGGTAATGACGTTGTTCAATATGGTTGCAGAGGTAAAGGATTTACCATCTACAGATAACCCCGTCAAAAATGCTGCTTCACTCACACTGAATGCAACATTAATATCGTAAGTGATTTCAAAGGTCGTGGTTGTCTTCATTACTGCGGACTGAAAAAGCGGCGTTGCAGCCTTTGCGCAGTTCCATCCTAACACAACTAATAGACAAAGTAAAATTCGTTTCATATAACTAGGCGGTTATGACCAATGTAATATTCTAATTATTCTTTAAATGTTTCTAAATGCGAAAAGGCGCCAAGCGCCCCTTGCCAGCACTTACAAATTAATCTTTCAGTTCACCGTTTCTATTCAGTCTTAGAAGACCTAGCATGGAAGTACCGCTACCGAAATCGATCGTTGCAGCGACTAAAATATCTCCATCAGGTAAAGTTATGGCGGCCCTGGCCTGATCATTTCCGACTGTGGTTCCATAGTTTTGATCGAACCCTTCGATATGGCCAGACAATGGACTGACCCTCATAAGCAAGATTTGCTCAAGTTTATTAGCCCCCGCAGTTCCCTCTCCTGTGGTTTCCCTAAAATTTGGGATACTCCCCAAAACCATCAAGTCGTTATATATTGTTTTTGTCAATGCCAATGCCTGACATGGTAAAGAATAGTCGGTCTCAAGAACATTGTTACTATTGGCCACCATATCTCCTGATGGTGTTATGGCCACATGAAATCCTGCCATTTGACCATTTACCCCCGTGGTATATCCCACAATTGAGTAACCCAAGGACGATTTTATAGCCGCTGTGGGCGTTTCATCGGCCCCCGACACTGAATTGTTAATTACGATTCTTGGAGCATTCTTATCTGAGGTGCCTAGTGAATTAGTTTCAATGACGTAAACGTTGCGACCATCAGCACCTGCTTCAGTAGACCCTACTATCACCAAGCTTCTATCAGCATTTTCAAACAAAGCCAATGATTCCTCATCGCCAAGATATCCGTGTGATTTAGACCAATAAACCTCCCCCTGATCATCAACTTTGGTAAGATATATTTGGTATCCCCCATCACTCACTGGATCTCCTGCAAAAGTTTGTCTGGAATGTCCCAATACCACAAACTTCTCCACACCATCTGTTTCAGTAGTTCGAATGATATCTGTGGTAATTACATTCTCAAGCAGATTAAACCTGGAAGAGTCAGAACCAGTGCTTATTATATTCAAATCTGCATCAATTTTACACCAGGCTCCTTCAAAGAAATCTAAACCACTCGCATCTCGTGATTGTATGTATCCTACGAGAAGAAATTCGTCAAGTCCTGTGGTTGAATTGAAACCTAACGGCTTCATTTTTAAGGGAATATCTGTAGATCCACTCTTTAAGTCATAAACCTCTGAGGCAACTTCATTACCCTCAGCATCCACTTTTAACAAGTAAAAATCCTGACTTTCCGACTGGATATTGGATCCCAATATGATGATCTCACCAGTTGAAGTTCTTGCTAAATCAACTGCTTCATTTGTTCCTTGTCCATAGTACTTTACAAAGACCTCCGTGGGAGCAGGACTATTCTCATCTGAAGGAGTACAACTCCAGATAAAGCATAATAACAGAGTATATAAGAAAAATTGCTTCATATGGCCGTCAATATTCTTTTAGTTTTTTAGGACTATATATGGAATGTGTATACCCAACTGAGAATGAAATGAAATTCAACGAAAGATCTGACTCCACGTACCCCAAATCAAAAGTTGATTCAGAGTTCGTATAACGTTCCTCTCCGTTCACATAATTGAGCCTACTGTTGTCATACCTGGCTTCAATCGTTAAAAAATGCGTTTTCAACCGGTACTTAACTCCAAGGCCTCCAAAGAAAGAATAATTAACCTTATTGACCTGATTTGAGGCCAGGAGATCACTTGATGTTTGAGTGTAGGCTGTACCTCCTACTCTGGAAGCAGAGGTATAACCAGCAGACAGCAAATAATCAAATGCTCCCCCAGCATAAACATAGGGTAACCATTTCTTATCTCTATTACTGTATCCTAAGGTGTATCTCGCCAATAAAGGTGTTCGCAGGTAGACTTGTTGATTGACTACCGAAGTGCTCAAATCTTGTTGATTCAAATAATTATCCACATTGTATTTCGAAAGCCTGAATTGCCCTCCGAACCCAACTTCAAAACCATTCTTAATATGTCTTTCAACCAACAACTCACCCCAAAAACCTATACCCAACCCTCCAATACCACTCAGCGTAGTAGAATCATTCAACGCATAAGAGCTTTCGCCGCTTTCAGTTTTCCCATTGTAAAAAGACGGAGCAGCCACGGTATTTTGTGTTCCATAAACGCCAATGATCTGAGGATCCGATGAATTTGCTCCAAGTCTCAATGAAATACGGAATACAGGTGATGTTCTGTATTGACTATAAAGGAAGAATAGTTCTGCGGGATCTACCTGAGGATTCAGACGATGTTCCGGATCAGCCTTTAATAATTCAATAAGAGCTCCTTCCGCTTTAAACTCCTGATCAGTAAAAATGTAGACCAGGGTCAGTAGTTTTCTAGCCCTTACCTCCTCCTCACTCGAGAATGCATCTGAATCCAGGCAATCCCTTATCTGGTTAGGTATCCCCAAAAGTCTCCCCGCTTCATAATCATCTTCAGCTTGATTGAGCCTTTGGGTGCAAGTTTGAGCATATATTCCCAACATTGCCAGAGAGCAAATCAGTGTCAGTATAATTTTCTTCATAGACTTATTCGATTTCGTCACCCTTATCCAGTCCATCACAGGTGTATTCGTATGGTATTTGCTCAAGATCACCTACATACTGTCTCCACTGAGTCTCTGACATATTTGCAGATACCAGCCCACAGATTCGCTCTGCGTAGGCATCTGGTTTAGTCTCAAAAACTCTGATAATTCCATCAGCAGAACCAGTGGCAAACTGCTGACCTGATGGGTGAAAATCTAGTGACCAAACCCAATCTTTGTGATCATCAAAAACTGTCGGCAGATCATAAATATTATTCAAATCCCACATTCTGGCAGTCTTATCTTTGCTAGTAGCTGCCAAAAGATCATCGTCCGGGCTAAAATGAATATCAGAAATAGGTGAAGTAAATCCGGTTAGTTTAGGTCCCCATTGCTTCTTTTCAACCAAATCCCAAATAAAGAGGTCTCCTTTATCATCACCAAAAGCGAGTTTATCAGCCCCATTACTAAAATGAAGTGCATGTACCGCCGGGCTACCATTTTTTCGATAAATATTTCGGGATGGGTAATCGGTCCCATTCAGGTCAATAATCATCACTTCACCACTTTCCGTACCCGCTGCTAAAGTCTTTGCATCAGGTGAAATGGCAAGGGTCTTTGCTCTTGAACTGGTCTGTGCTATTTGAACCGTTTCCTTGGTTCTCAGTGAATGCAAAAGTATCCTACTGTCTGCACCTGTTGAGATAAAGCTCAGATTATCTGGAAGGAAAACAAGATCATAGACTGTACCGCCCACATGTCCATTAATACTCACAGGTTCCGAGTCTCTATTCTTAAGATCTACAACCAAAATGTGGTTATCATCAGTACCAAGAGCAAGATAGCGCTCATTTGGGCTTACATTGACCACCCGGTTCACGTGGTTCCTATGAAAAATTTCCACATAGGTTCTTTTTCCACTGGCATAATCCCACATCAGCAAACGCCCATCACTACCAGCCGAATACATTCGCTTTCCATCTTCTGAAAACACCACAGACCTTACAGAAATCTTCTCCTCAGTCACTTGAGAGGTAGTCACAGGTAAATGTCCATGGTATTGATTGAGTACCGAATCTCCATTATTCTTGAATACCTTCTCTCCATCATCATTGACGGAGTATGTGCTCAAAACACCTTCGAGCCCGGAATAAACCCCGGCATAGATATCCCCATTGTATGGCTTATTCGGGTCACCATATTGCTGATAAAAATCATATGCTTGCTTAGCTACAACCGCTTTCAGTTCTCTTTCGGGTATATTTCTGGCCTTAATAGCCATTGATTGAGCAACAGATTGAAGCCTAAGTCTATCAGCATTATCTTTAGCCACGAGTGCCTCTGCCTGAGCTTGTCTTGCCTTTTCCGCTTCTATTTTCGCCTGCTCTGCACTTTCCGCTGCCTCAATCTGTGCTTCTTCTGCAGCCTGCCTCTGTTTATCAGCCTCAGCCTTTTGTTTCTTAGCTATATCAGCTTGCAATTCGGCCTCTATTTTGGCTACTTCGGCTTCCTTTAAGGCAGCCGTTGCTTTATTCTCTGCTTTCCTGGCCAGAGCCGCCTGCTCTTCGGCTAACGCCGCTTGTTTCTCTGCATCATCGGCATTCTTCACCGCCAATTCCTGCTGAACCTTGGCCTCTTCTGAAGCCTTTTGAGCTTCGTTGGATTTAATGTTTGCATACACTACAAAGAAAATGGACACCAATGCCGCTGCTCCAAGGATAATCGCACTAAGGCGCATCCTTTTTACCTGACGCTTCTGCAACAGTTCTTTATTTCGTTGCTCAGTCACATAGGCCTTTTCGGAAGTTTCCAAAAAGACCATAGTTCTCTCAAATGCCGGATTATAACGCTGACCCCATATCAAAGTAGGACGATTCTCCTCTCTCCAGTTGATCGCTAGTTGTAAATCAGGCATTTTCCACAATGAAGCTTTACCTTCCTGAAAACGTTCAGCTGCTTCAGAAAGCTTCAAATACATCTCAGCTGCCTTGGACTCCTCGTCCAACCATCTTTTCAGCCTGTCCCATATCCTCATCAAACTCTCATGAGAAATATCTATAACTGTCTCCGTATCCAGACGCACCCCATAAGGTGGCATTAGTAATGACCTTCCGGGCTCTCTGAACTTTTCTACCACTCTAGACACCTCATCCTCGGTCACACCGGCTATAGCTGCTATGGTTCCCAATTTAGTAGGCCTCCGAATCCCCTGATTTTCGTTGCCTCGTTCAGTAAGCGACTTAAACATCACCTCACATATCTCCTTCTCTCTTTTAGACAGCGAATCATAGGCCTCGTTGGCGTGCTGTGACAATGCCTCCCTAAGCGTACCAATAGCATTATAGTGCCTTAGGTCCATGAGTTCATTGGGCTTTCGGGTATCTACCCAATTGGCCCAAGTACGCATTAGTGCATGCTGAAGAATAGGCAACTGATCAGGATTATCACCCACATCATTGAGCAGTTGCTGGGTGAGACGTGGTGCGATCTTGCCGCCTCCTACAGCCACAGGTCCTTCTATAGCCACTCTCTTCTGATCCCTTGTCATTTGCGGAATCAGGTAGTGTGAGTCATTAATCATCTGCGTCAAATCAGGGAATTTTGCACATTCCCCAATAAAATCTGAGCGCATGGTTATAGTGATATAAATTGGCTCGTCAAACTGGTGTATTGCCTCCAGAAGTAAATTGACAAAAGCTGATGACTCATCCATATCGGAGGTAGCCGCTTCCAGCTTTCGAAACCTGAAAAGTTCCTCAAACTGGTCAATTACGATCAGCATATTCTGATCATTGTCCGTTTTGAGCTGCTTAATCACCTCGACCAAACCAAGGGAACTGCTACGCAAAACGGTACCTATAATCGTTTTCTTGATAAGTTTATCTTCTTCTGAGAGGTTTGAATATTCCTTATCCTTAATCAATAGGGCTTCAGCAAGGTTGTCAATTGGCCCACCACCGGGACGTGCCACGACCACTCTCCAGTTGGAACCCGCCTCGGTCATAAACCCTCCCACAAGACTGGGTACTAAACCGCAGTACATAAATGAGGATTTTCCCGAACCGGAAGCTCCCAGTATACCAACAAATTTATTCTCTGCCAGTTTTACCAACACCTCGTCGCTTTGACCTTCACGGCCAAAGAAAAGGTGCCCTTCTTCAATTCCAAAAGGTCTTAACCCAGGAAATGGATTAATTAGTTCAGTGATATCTATGATATCCTGAGCCTGACCTTGTGTGAGATTCATGTCTTTGTCGCTCATTTTATTTTTCTAGTTTGGTTAGAAAAGGCTTAAGATGTTCTGGTTTGAAGCCACCGTTCATCCCCAGAACCATGGCTTTATTCTTCTTATAGTGCTCTAAATCGACTTCCTTCTGACCGTCAAAATACACGGCCTTTGCTTGAAGCTTTTTTTCACGCCCAAATCCGGGAGCCTTAAGTAGATCCTGGAGTTTTGTTTTAATCCATGCCTCTTTGGCACTTCCAAAATAGATAATGGAAGCATCGCAGCGCCTCAAATTCTCCTGATGGATGTATCTAATGTCTACTAAATCACCCTCGTAGCTAGGAGAAACTACCTTAAATCCTGACTTCTCCAAAAACTCCTTCAGTGGTTTGGTTTTGGAGGTATCCATCTTATCTTGTATCAAATAAATGATTTTTGCATTTCCTTCTTCCTCATGCGTATACCCCTTGATTTCACGTCTATTCTTATTAAAGCGACCTCCTGTGACCAATTCTTCCCTAATAATCGCTTTCAATTCTTGTAGGGTAATTTGTAAAACCTCCGCTTCTTCCAAAGCAGCAGCATCACTCTTCAGGTCCTCAATAAATATCTTCTGCCTTTCCGTGACATTTTTCAAGTCTGGTGAAACCCAAATAAGACGACTAAATGGTCTTTTATCCTTAGCCGTTTTGTTATATTCCACCATCTCATAGGTATGATTGGAAGCGATTCTATTCTGTATGTCTACCACCGACAAATCAGATCCCTTTGGTTTATAACCATAATCCTCGCCTATCAGGTGAATAGATAACCTACACTTATGTAGGTCTTCTTTAACCATTTGCTCCAACTGTCCGACCTCTTTTGACAAGGTGTGTTGAGGCAACACTTTATATCCGTGTCGAATCAATTCGCGTTTGATGATGTCTCGCTGAATCACCATATCAACTCCAGTACTGGCCAGATACACGGTTTTTTCCATTGGGACCACTTCGGCTGCCGTTCCTGATTTTCCAGATAAATTGGATTCCAAAACATGATTAATGTCGTAGGCCATATCCACAAGCTTCATCCAATATGACCGCTCTGCATCACTTCCGAAAAATCGCTTGAACTCCTGAGCTTCTCCAGACAAAGGATCCACCATATAAAAGTCATAGGAAATGAGGCTGTCCAAATGAGGAAGGACCTTATCCTCATTGAAAGGTGCTTTATGTACTTTGAATAACCTGGAAACTCCTTCTATTATCAGACGGTCGTTGTTTTTCACATCTTCTGCATGCTTATCCAGCCGTTGAATCAGGGCTTCATTCTTAATGAATGCAGGGCTGCATACCGCGATGATGACTGCAGCTTTCTCTATTTCTACTTGTTGATAATTGGATTCTGAAACCAACGTCACTTCAGGGCTTTCTCTTGAAATCTGAGAAAGCAGGGTTGATAAAAACTTATGGAAATTAGACACCCAACCTTTCAGACCTCCCTCTATTGGCTGGTTATCTTCTTCTGAGAAGCATAAAAGTATCTCTTTATTAAAATCCATTTCTTTTTGGTTAGGCGGTCATCTTTAAGTTACACACTAAGTAAAATATCGGCTATTTCCACTTCCTCTTCCTCAAATTCTACCCGATTCAAAATATTCAAGTACGCTTCAATAATTTCTATGTGTTTGGACATAAGGTCCAATAGTTCTTCTTTTCTCAGTACCAGGAGAGTACATCGATTTCTCGTTAATGCTGTATACTCAAACTTGTTTGTATCCAGTATCAATTCATGTCCCACAAGTCCACCTCTTGATTTTTGATCAATCAAAACGTCATTCTGATAGACATCCACATTACCTTCTACCACAATATATACCGGCGTATTTCCTGATTCTCCAGCATCAACCAGGGTAGTTCCCTCATTTAACCTGATCTCATCCAACTCCTCCGCGATATAGGTAATCAATTCACCTGAAACACGCTTAAACTCAGGCACTTCCTTCAGAAGTAATACCCGTTCAATCAGTAATAACTTTTGATGATAGTCCTCGCCTTCACCCTGAAAGACTGGAGGAACGATAGCCTTATCCAACTCCTTCTTGACCCCTGACTTCAGTCGTTTCGTATGAAGATGGTAAGCACTCTGATCCAGCTTATAGATAGTGTAAGCCGCTGTTTCGAGTAGCAAATGATCTGGATTAAATAAATTGGCAATCAAATCGTCGCTCACCTCCACTCCAGTCATATTACTGATTCGATAAAAAGCCAAGGCCTTGGTATATCTGTTCACCCGGTTGTAATCCCTATTGATAATCTGCAGCAATAGATCATAATAGGATTCAAAATCTTCAGGAGGGTAGTAATTCTGCAGCTTAGCAAGGCGATCGTCTACCTTTAATTCATCCATAACTGGAAGTAACTTTGGCTTGAGCTCCTCTTCCACAAAAATATCCAGCATTTCCACAGCAAAAGTGATACTATCTGTAGTGCCATCCTGGATATTCTCTCTAACCAAGGTAACGTTCTGGGGATCATAGATCATCGACAACAGCATAAAGATGTTCTCATAGTTTTGCTTATCCTCCTCTCTGAAAGCATCCCTGATCATCATATCAATCTCGTTCTCTTCTGGAATATCCAATACGGCCTTTATATTCCATGCTATGTCTCCGATTTCGGATTCAATCGCAATCTTGATACGAGCAGCTTGAAAATCACGAGCGGCAAAGCCAATGTAACTCAGTGACAATAAAATTTCAGATACTATTTTCTTGTCAGGAAAATCAATTTTCTTCCATAGTAAATCGATAGCAGATTTTCCTCCGATTCTCCCCAATAATTGAACAATCCGCAACATGGTAGCCTTATACTGACCCGTCTTATAAAATGAGGTATCGATAGCGTGGAATGCAGCCTCACCCGAGTGCGTCAGTGCTGACATAGCAGAGTTTCCATAGGTAGCCAAATGTAGGTTTTCGACCAAATTTGGCCATATTTCCGGCCTTCTAATCTTACCTGCGGTAGTCATTGCGGCAATCCTCACCCGTGGATTAATGTCTCTTAAAAGTTCGGATAGATAAGGCAAAAACTTGTCTTCATTTGACTTAACTAGGAGTCTTGCCCCTTTGATTCGATCCTTCGCCTCAGTGGATCTCACCAACTGACGAATGCTAATATCATTTAGCTCATAGGCTTCAGCAGCTTCAAGATTCTTTACACAGGCGGTCGCCGCTTTCAATACAGCTTCATCACCTTCTGTTTTGATATCTTTTCGAATAATATCTAATGCCTCGAACACCAGGTACTCATCCAGTTTCTTGTAAGCATACTCTCTTACCTTACTCATTCTTGAGTTCAATAAATCCAAAAGTGTGAACTCAAATTGTATAGGCTCCAACTTTTCAAATATTCGAAGCCCGCTGATCACTCTGTCTGAATTTTTGGAACTGACCTCACTCCTGATCACATTGATGGTGTTCTGTTCGTTTCTAACGCCCTCACCTTTGAGGGCTTTTTTCTGTTCGGTCAGAGTTTTCTGAAGAGTAACTTTGTACTGAGAAAAGAGCTTCCCAGACAAATACACCACCATCCCTGCAAGACCAAGAATGAGGTATGAAAAATGGATGAGTTCGAAAAACACCAACAACCCAAGCGCGATTTGGGCAGCACCTGCCAATAAAGTAGCCAACTCGTTAACCACTCCTTCAATTCGCGTCTGAATATCAAAACGTATCTTAATATCGATAGGCAAAAAGAACAGTTTGAAAGCCGGATTCTCCAAAGCATCTTTAAGCGAAGCTGTAAATGCCTTTGCACAGGCTGTAAACATGAAGAAAAGGATAAACTCCTCTGTCTTCACCTGATACCCAAAAATATGACCGGCAACAATGCCACCTATTGTAAATAAAATAAGAATCAGTGGCATGGTCATCAGAGCCACCTTCAGCCCGAAACGTCCAATAATGATATCGTTAACAAAACTCTGAATGAGAAAGCTCATAATCATGACCGTCCCACTAAAGAAGGATAAGAAATTGGTCAACTCCTGCTCATCAGGATACATGATCTCAGTAGCCGAGTAAAATGTGTAGTCAACGAAGACGCTTGCCCCCATTGAAAAGATAAGAAAAAGCGAAAGCAACCTCAGGTATGGGTCCTTAATCAAATCGAAGAAATTAACTTCTACAGGCTTAACATCTCCTTTCTCAACCTTAGTAGCTTTATTAACATTGAAATCTCTGATAATCCAGATGGTAAAAAAGAGTACCCCAAAGGATGAAATTGCGGATACAAAGAGGAGATCATATGTAGAGTCAATGAATGGGAGCTGAGTGATAAACGGTATAGAGAAAAAAGCAATAATAGTGGCGGTCAAGGCTCCTGTATCAATTCCTCCAATAATTCTTTTGGAAGCGCGTAAATCAAACACCCGACCAAATATCCCCCAGAACCCGAGCAATGTTATAGCAGTGATCGGACCAATCATAACAAACATGATAAATGGCAAAATTTGGAAACCTCCCTCACTTCCATCGTAGCTCGTCCACTCAAAGGCGGCTCTCATTACCGCCATAAAAGCGAAAATAAGGAAGAGATTGACGACTACAAGCGAAGAGTAATTGACCCTTTTTTGGAGATAAACAAATAGCACCGTTGAGATGATACCCGCACCACCAGCTGAGAAAAAAGCGACATCCAAATAAGGCTCACCAAGAATATCCAAAAACAGTGTCTCTGAACCAATTTGATAGGTAGCGAGAAATATACCCATGAAAAAACCCATGCCCAATAACAACAACATAGGCTTCTCTTCACCGGGTTCTCCCCCAAGAAAAGCTAGAAACGACTTTATCACAATAGCTATATTTTAATAATGTATTGATATAAAAATACCAATAATATTGGTCGTATTCAATCAAAAAATAAAAAATTGACTTTAGTCTTGTCTAGGGCTGTACTCCAAACTTAAAACTATTTGATGAGAATAGTTGCAATGAGAGACCCTCAAAATAAAAGATACCAGAAACTGGGTAGGGCTGGCAGAAGATAAGAACGTAAGGTGCTATATTATCACAACTATAGGTGGGTAGATCGCTCTATCGTCAGCTTGACAGGGGTTTTGCGAGATTTATGTCCGTGCTGAGTTTACTTTTTCTTTGACTTGTTACTTTCCCTAATCGTACTCATCCCTTTTCTCTGAAGCTGCACATCGTATTCAAACAAATAAGCTACAGAAAGTGACAAAGTATAATTTCGATACCGGAAATTCTCTTGATAAGTTTCAAAAGAGAAGTCTGGATTTCCATTAAATCCCATATTCGAATGTCCGAATGAATGCCTCAAATCGACCAATACTCGTCCGCCTGTGGTTACATCAAAGTAAACACCCGCTCCTACCTGAAGACCGTACTGAAAGCGATTGGCCTGAGGAACAGCTCTGTGGTTGGTCTCTCCTCCATTTTTTGACTTGAATTCAAAATCATACGGCAACGGACCATCCAGAGTCCTCGCTTCGTTAAATTCATCCAAATATATCTCCCCGGTTCCCCCAAGCCAGTAACTAAGCTTCGGGCCACCTGATATATAATAATAGGTAGGCTCCCTTCCAAAGTCCCATCTCAGCGAAAAAGGAACAGACAAATAGTTGTAAACCGATTTGCTATATACTTCTATGTCACTACCCTCCTTCTCGGTAACCTTTCGGTTTATTCTCTCATAAATGAGCTCGGCCATCACGGCATATTTCTCAGAAGCCTGATAGATCATCATAACGCCGCCTTGAAGTCCATAATCTGTGCTCACATCAAATGAATCTGACTTATAGGTAGATTCCTGATAGATAAAGTCTGTACGATGCCCCCCCACCTTAGGCCCAAACCAGTACTGGGCATTTGCCCCGGTCCAGCATAATAAGTATAAGACGACTATGAAATATTTGATCATGGAGATAACACTTTGAACGTAATAATACGAAGATCCTCAAACACATTGCAAGGTAAAGTACCAAAAAATATAGAGAAACTACAGTTCACCTATTTACAATGAGTTAGCAGATTTAAGGCGCTTGTTTAAAGCAAAACGATAAATATTTAATATTTTAGCTAAGTTTTGTATTCATTTCGTCTGTGTCACTGAAAATCAGACAGGAAATTTTAAAAGTTCAAAATAGGTGTATGAAAAAATTTCTGTGGGTTATTCTGTTGTGCTTTTCTCAGTTTGCAACTTTTTCGCAACTGCTCCCAAAAGTCTACAATCAGTTTTTCATGAACCCCTATATCTACAATCCTGCCTATGCAGGCGTAGAAGGCCATACGGTACTCTTTGTAATGCACAAAGAACAATGGGGCGGAATTGATGGTGCTCCATCACTCTCTCATGCCAATTTTCATGTGCCGTTAAAAGGTGGATTAGCATTTGGGGCAATGGTCTATAATGAAAGGGCTGGCTTGTATACTCAAAGCGCTGGAAAAGTGACCGGAGGTTACCTTGTAAGTATTGACAGGGAGCATTTCATCAGATTTGGGTTGTCCCTGGGAGCAGGGAATAATAGCCTCAACTTCGGAGAATTTGATTCACCTACGGATCCCGCTTTTCAGGGGTTATTGACCAATGAGACCTTCATGGTTGGAGATTTTGGTATGGCCTATCATTTCGGCCACTTCAATGTCGGCGTGTCATTACCCTCTCTTTTCGGTTATGACCTATTCACCACGGAGAGTGCCACCCCCATGCATGTAAGACCTCATGACAACCTTCTATTCAAAATTAACTATCGTGGACACCTGAGTGACAACATTGCCATTGAGCCACACCTTATATACAGGTACCACTCCTACCTGGCCAATCAGTACGAGGCCACTGTTATCCTTCACCTGTTACACATTGTGTGGGTTGGTGCCAGCTACCGGCAAGACGCAGGTTTCGTGGGACTCCTGGGTGCCAAGTTTTGGGAAAGGATGGGGGTTGGTTATTCCTATGAATATGGAAACCCAAATACAGCGGCACTTCTGGGCGCAACACACGAAATTCATATAGGATATCATTTAGGCTCAAAAAAGGATCATGCAGAGCACGTATCCTCTTTTATCAAGAGTCACAGAACATCCGCAGAGGAAAGAGCCAGAGAGGCAGAACTTGAGCGTCAGAAGCAACTTCAGGCCCTGCAAAAAAGCAGACAGCCGGTACAGTCCAGCAAGGATGAAGATGAACTGGGTCTGCTCGCAGGCGCTAAAAAGGAAGAGCCAGTGAAGGCCGCTAATAACTGGAATTATGAAAAAGAAAATGAGCCTGTAGAACGCATCAATAAATTCGGCGAAAAGGAACGTGGAATTAAATTTGACAGGGTAAATGAACAAGGAGAAAAAGAAGTGGTATTCAGCTGGCTTCCCCCACCCCCACCGGGAGCCAAAGAGGAAACCTACGAAATCGCAAACCCTGACGATGAGCCCCTGATTCGCACAAGGCCCGACGGTAAAAGAGAAGCCGGTATCAAGTGGATACGAACCATAGATGGTGATAGAAAGGAGACACTCATTATCTGGGATGAAATACTCTCAGAAAGTGCGGCAGAGGCCATCGATCACAATCCAGCTGAAGCTCATGCTATGAAAGATGCCAAAATATCCATCAAAGCTGAAGTCCCAGTAAAAGAAGAACCAGTGGTAAAAGAGCCTGAAGTAGAAGTGGTTGAAGAGCAGCCTGTTGTAAAGCAAGATCCCAAAGTAGAACCTACTCCAGAAGAAAAAGTGGAAATCGCCAAGGGTGACCCAGAACTAACAGATGACTTCAGGCCTTTGGACGACTATGCAAAATCAGATGGGCATCAGGTAGCCAAAAGAGGAAATCATCTTCTCGAGCTTCCGGCTGGTAACTACGTAGTAGCAGGTGTTTTTGGAAGCTTCCAAAATGCGGAGGACCTAAGTGACATCCTTTTTGAGCGGGGATTTCATGACACCAAAGTTGGCTTTCTGAGCGCTCGAGGGTACTACTATGTGGTCATCTTCAATTCGAGCAATTTGCAAAGAGTCATCTCAGAGAAAAACAGAGTGAAGAACCTTTCAGGTTTGTCTAAAGTGTGGGTTTTAACGGTTAACGAATAATGAAATACCTTTTTAGTTTTGGATTGACGATATGCAGTTTCATTATTTTGGCACAGCAGCGTCCATTTGTAAATAATATAGATAAGACCTCTGGAACTGTAGGAGAAACCGTGAGCATTTCAGGTTCGGGTTTTTCTCCCGGCAACATGCAGGTGAATTTCGGTAGTGGTATTGCAGTCATCACCAACACCACGACCACCCTCATAGAAGTGACAGTTCCTTCTTCTGCTACCTATGGACCCGTTCTGGTTTTGGATAAATCCACGGGGCTTTCAGGTGCTTCCAGTCAAGTGTTTACTCCGAGCTTCTCAGGCAGTGGTTTTGAGGTGACTTCAGTAGGAAGCCAATTCGACTTCACCACCGGACAGCAGTACACCTATGACCTCTGCGCGTGTGACTTTGATGGTGACGGGCTTAAAGATGTGGCGGTAGCCAACAATACCGGTACCAGTGTGAGTATTTTCAAGAATGCTTCTACCCTCACCACCCCTAGCTTCACCAGAACAAATATCGCCAATGGGTTTTCTACCATAAGCACCGAGTGTGGCGATCTGAATGGGGATGGACTTCCAGACCTGGTATTCACATCCAATCAGGAAATCATATCCATTTACACCAATAACAGCACAGCTGGCACCATTAGCTTCACAAGAAATCAATTCATCCTGCCTAAACAAAATGATGGCAACATTCGAAATCCGAAAAGATTTAAGATCATCGATATTGATGGAGATGGTAAAAATGACCTGGTTGTTGGAAATGAGACCGACAATATAATTTTCATTTATAGGAACATATCTACAGGAGCAATTATCACATTCGACACTCCTGTGAGCATTACAGTAACAGGAGCCGTGCATGCCAGTGGATTGGATGCCGGAGATATCAATGGAAATGGGCTTAATGATATTGTAACGATATCAGCTGCCCAAAATGATTTTGTTTATGTCCTCCAGAATGAAAGTAGCCCGGGAGTAATCAAAATGAGTCAACAAGTGTTGAGCAATACTTCTACACGCCTGAATGTGATTCTGGCCGACCTTAACATGGACGGAAAAAAGGAAATCGTAACTACCAGCTCTGTTTCCGACGAAATCGATATCTTTTTAAATTCTTCGACAATCAACTCTGTAAGCTTTGAGGCCACACCCATTACCATATCCAACACACAGGATGCCTGGGGTCTGGAGGCAGCTGATCTTGATGGAGATGGACTCACAGACCTTGCGGTAACTTCCACCTCAGGTGGTATCTCTATTCTGGAAAACACCACTACAGGAGGCACTCTTAGCTTTGATGTAAAAACCATCAGCACCAATGGAGGAAATAGGAATATTACGGTTTTTGATATCAACGGGGACGCCAAACCAGACTTTGCCACCACCAATAGAAGCGATGCCACATCATTTGGAAACCTTACGGTACTCCTCAATCAAAATTGCCTGGCCCCTACTATTGGCCCTTCTGATCTTACGTTCTGTGTAGGCAACGCCTTTACGCTATCTGCTACCAGGTCTTTGCAGACCACTTACAACTGGTCAGTATCCGCGGGGGATGCCACTATCAACACCAATGGTAGCAGGACTACCAGCGTGACGGTGAATTCTGGTACAAGTGCCACTATACAGGTAACCATTACAGCTAATGATGGTAGCTGTAATGATGTGGGCACTCAAACTTTTACACTAACCGGAGGCACTCCACCACCTGCCCCTTCTATTATCAATAGCACTTCAGGGGTTATCTGTGCAGGAGACCCGTTCACCCTTACGGCCACAGCCAACAGAGATGAGTACCTCTGGACCTTGCCAGATGGCACGGAAACTACACGAACTACCAATACCCTGGAGATCGCTTCAGCATCTTCTGTCAACGCCGGAATTTATCAATTAAGGGTGCTTCAGGCGGGCAGTTGTGTCAGTGAAGTTGGCTCCATTTCTGTGTCCGTGGACGAGCCACCTACCGTGGGTATTTTCAATAATGGTGCGGACGACTTCTGCGAAACCACCACAGTTGAACTGGAAGTGCCAAGCTACTCTGGTTTTGGCTTTCAATGGAAGAGGAACGGCACTGATATTAGTGGCGCTAACTCTAATACGTTTGTAGCATCCTTGTCAGGTGACTACACCGTGGCGGTCATTTCAGATGCCAGCGGATGTGACAAAGAAAGCTCAGCCTATACTTTGAATGCAGTGACCTTGCCGGTAAGCAATTTCTCCTCCGTGGATGAAATTTGCGTGGGAGTTGCCATTGATTTCAATGTCACAAGTACCGGACAAAATGGTTTTGATTTGCAGTATGAGTGGGATTTCGGGGATGGAACAACAGACGATCAACCGACAACCACCCATACATACAATACTCCCGGCACTTATGATGTAACCCTTAGCACCTCCTACGAAACAGTGGAGTCCTGTGCTGATGATTTCACAAAAACCATTACCATTTCTGACATTCCGGAAGTTGATATCATTTTACCAGAAGGCTCAGAAAAATGCCCACTGGACAGTTTAAGACTCGAACTTCCTCAAAACTATATCTCTTACAACTGGTCTACTGGAGATACATCTTACTTCACCTATGCCAAGACTGCAGCGAACGAAGAAGATGTCACGATTACCGTGGACATGGTTACTAATCTTGGTTGTGAGGTACAGTCTGAAGTGACCGTCTCTAACTACGCCAATTCAAGAGTGGGAATAACTACCTCAGAAGCAACAATAGTGGATGATACCGTTAATCTTGCAGATGGTGCCTCTACAATTTCTCTTAAAGCGCAAAATGGCTCGAGCTATAACTGGGAACCTTCGGAAATACTTGACAATACAACTTCTGAAACAGTTACCGCCTACCCTCGTGAGCGATACACGACAATCTCACTTACCGGACCTGATGCTGTTAACGGTTGTGAAACGACTGCTACCCTCGTAATAGAAACTCCCGGAGTGATCGCCAGAAAGACTTTCTCTCCAAATGGTGATGGTCTGGGGTACGACTGTTGGGAAATACTTAACACCAACAGCCTGGAAGGATGCACAGTCTATATCGTGGATCAAAGAGGTGCCTATGTCTTCAAAGGATCCTCTCCTTTTCAGGATAATTGTGTTTGGAATGGCAATCTCAACAACGGATCTACACAAGTTCCTGAAGGAATTTATTATTTTATTATGAAGTGTGATAACTCCAGATATAACATGACCGGATCAATTCTCCTCGCCCGGTAATCATCATATATTACAATTCAAATACTTATTTTGATTAAATCAAGAATATTATATTAATATAATCCAATAATATATTAATATATTTATGCATTGTTTTATTTATTACTTTTGGTTCGTCGATAATACCTTTTGGTTTTCAGGTCGTTTTCGTACATTGCCCAATGGGTTACTTACGCACGCCAGACTGTATTTATGCATAATTCTATCACCATTTTAACTATGAAAAATTACAGGAACCACCTCCTATCTTTCGCCATATTATTTTGTTTGTCGATTTCTTATGCCTTTGGTCAGGAAAATTGTACCAACGGCGTGGATGACGATGGTGACGGCTATATAGACTGTTATGACGGAGACTGTGCAGGTGGAGCCAGTTGTTCCGAATTCTATTTTGGTAACAGTGTATTGTGTGCAGAGGAGCCCACAGAGAATCCAACATTCGCTATCAGAACGGAATGGGTTTCTGATGACGAAACCGCTAATAGTCATGCTTTGCCAGCCATTGGGGACATTGATCAGGATGGCACTCCTGAGGTGGTGGTAACAAACAGGCAAGCTAGAACAGTTACTGTCCTTGATGGGGTTACAGGTCAAACAGAATTCCAAATTGGTCTCCATTTTGAACCAGAAAATGCAATTGTACTGGCTAACCTGGAAAATGACGATTGTGCTGAAATGATCATAGTTGAAAATGTGGGCAATGACATCATTGTTTACGACTGTAATCAGGTAGAAAAATGGAGGGGTACTTCCACCAGAAACAATATTGGCCTTCCGGCAGTAGCTGACTTTGACGGTGATGGTAATGTTGAACTCTATTATAAAAATGAGATTAGAAATGCCCTAACTGGCGCTATTTTGGTAACAGGTAGTGGCAACTGGGATAAGGATTTCGTTCATAGCCCTATTGCAGTGGATGTTTTTGGTGACTCAGACCTTGAATTGATCACAGGTGACGACATCTGGTCCGTAGATCTTGCTGCCGGTACCCTCACACGTGTAGCGGATATGGATACGGATCTAGCAGCAAGCGGATACTCGGGAAGCTATCACCCAAAATACTATTCATCCTGGGATGATCAATGGTCAGCCATCTCTGTAGCAGATTTTAACCTCGATGGAAATATTGATGTTCTGACTTCAGGGGCTTTGGGTTCAGGATATTGGAGTAGAACCTCGGTCTTTTTCTGGGATATAGCCAACGGCGAGGTAAAAGTATATCAGGATGCAGGAAACAACTTTGTACGCGGTACAGGACGTATCAATATTGGGGATACAGATGGCGACGGTTTTCTTAATGCCACCTATGTATCCGACCAGGTTCTGTACTCTCTTCACATCAATCCGGTAACCGGAGTTTTTGAACCCCTCTGGACCAAAGCGGTAAAAGAAGGGTCTTCTGGTTTTACTGGTTGTTCACTGTTTGACTTTGATGGTGATGGCGCCTTTGAAACCATCTACCGGTCTGAGTCGGCCCTTTTGATCATAGATGGTACCGACGGCAGCACGAGAAAGACTCTCCCCTGTATCTCCAGAACACAAGAAGAATACCCCATTGTTGCAGATATTGACGGTGATGGTGCTTCAGAAATATGTGTCGCCTGTTATACCAGCGATGCTACCCCTTTCAACCCTTATGAAAACACTCAGTATTCTCACATCAGAGTATTTGGTGCGGATGGAGAGGCATGGCAGCCGTCCCGATCGGTCTGGAACCAGCATGCATACTTCAACGTGAACATTAATGATGACCTGACTGTGCCCCTTAGTCAACAGGATCATACAGCTGTCTTCTCTAACGATATATGTACCACGGGCCCTAACCGTTTCCTCAATACCTTTTTGAACCAATCTCCATTTGTGGATGAAACAGGATGTCCATCCTATGTAAGCCCTGATATTGATCTGGATGGCACCAGTATCACTGCAACGGCATCCAACTGCCCCGCTACAGAGTTTTCTGTCTCTTTTGATATATCCAACACAGGTGATGCTGATATCAATGGGTCTTTACCTGTTACATTTTATGCGGGTGATCCGCTTGTCTCTGGTTCGGTAAAACTGAATACAGAGATTGTAATCATAACCAACTTTTTACAAGGAGAAATCCGAACTATCACTTTGGATGTGGATGGTATTGGTGGAGACTTTGATCTATACATTTCAGTTAATGACTTTGGTCAAACACCTCCAATCACTCCCTATTCTGCAAGTATCCCCGAATGCGAGACTGACAACAACATAGCAAGTGTGAGCGTTACGCACACCCCCTTTACCCTTACGGTAGATAAATTAAAGGACAACCAGAAATGTGATCCAAGTAAACCTGACAATGGACAAGCACAGGCGTATTTCGATGGAACCATTGGTGGAGGTGTAGAAACGGTTTGGTTTGAAGACTTTAATGACCCGGACCTCAACGGTGATAAAAATGATACATCAGGAGATTCCCAATGGTCTTCTTCTGCTGCTGGAACACCAACTTTTTATGGTGTCAACAACTCTGGGTTTAGAGTTTGGAATTCAGGTGGTAACAATGAAGATAAGCCAGTAACCTGGCTTTCTGAGGTTATAGACATTTCTGGTCACACAGATGTCACGTTTTCTGCAGACATGATTTCTGATGGGGACATGGAAGCATCAGGTAAATCCAGAGATGTGATGCGTGTCTATTACAAGCGCAACACAGATGCTGATTTCGTTTTGCTTTCAGAAGGCTATGGTGACTTTGAATACAAACAAGCGACTGTAAGTGGCATAAATGCCAATACACTTCAAATAAAAGTGACCATGCACTCCACTGCCAATGATGAAAAATTCACCTTGGACAATGTGAGTGTAACAGGAACAAGCGGCCCTACAACCAAAAAATTCACTGACGTAGATGGTTTTGAATTCTACTGGTATAATCAAGGTGACTTTTCTACGGTGCTGTTTAGTGGGTCTACCTACCCCACTATGGCGGATGGTAACTACTCCGTGGTAGGATACACCGTAGATGGCAACTGCTACTCTGACACCGTCAATCTTACCATTGATTTAGATGATGTTCCCGACTTTGAGGTACATGTTTATGAATTAAGTCCACTTACTGATTGTGCTGATCCAGATGGAGAGTTAAGAGCTTTTGCTTACACACAGACTGATGGTAGCGGCGATCCTCTTGACACCCTTGAAGTGGGTTATTCCTTCACATGGACATTGAGCTCGGATGCGGGTGGTACCACCATAGGTGCGGGTAGCATACTTAGTAATCTTGAAGCAATTGGATATTTTGTTGAAGTAGAATATACTCTTAGTGGATGTGTAATGACAGGATCAGAAGTGGTCTCATCTTCGCTCTCACAACCCCCGGTACCTGATGTATCGCTCACTCACATTACCACTTGCGGAGGTACAGGAGCAGCCAGTGCTTCCATTGGCGGTAACACTTCCAATTACGATTTCCAATGGTATGTTGGATCCACATTGAAACCTACTCCTGATTATACCACTGCCGCCATCAGCTCATTAGCTGCTGGCAATTATACGGTTAGAGCAATTGAAAAAGCATCGAGTTGTCCCGGTGACCCTGTAACGGTCACCATCAATGACAATTCTACGGGTCCTAAGCCAGTTGTCACGATTAATCAACATAATACCTCATGCGAAACCGGTGCTTCCAATGGATCAGCTTCTGCTGACGGTGATGGGGCCGGCACAACAAGTGGATATACTTTTACTTGGTATGTGGGTACAACCACTGCTAATGCCAATAAACTACCCGGAGCTGTACCCGGTTCCTCTGTAAGTGGAGCTACTGCCAGCGGACTACCCGATGGAATTTATAGTGTAACTGTTAAAAAAGGTGGCTGTACGGTCAAAAAGACATTTGAAATCCTGGAACAATCCTCAGCTCCAGAATTCAATTTTATCACCTCTGTAGATGCAGGGAGTGCCATCAATTTTAGCAACAAATCATGGATAGAAATTCCACAAGCCATCGCAGGATGG
Organism: Marinoscillum sp. 108; assembly: GCF_902506655.1. Classification (NCBI taxonomy): domain Bacteria; kingdom Pseudomonadati; phylum Bacteroidota; class Cytophagia; order Cytophagales; family Reichenbachiellaceae; genus Marinoscillum; species Marinoscillum sp. 108. The sequence goes on from NZ_LR734818.1 coordinate 22,076, forward strand.
AAGGAAATTACCATCTCCTACTGGGTATACCTGGCAAATGAAAACTACCTGAACGATCACCTTATTTTTTCCTCAGGTGGAACAGGAGAAGATCAAGTAGTCCTTTGGACAGATAACACTGACGGATTGGCTTTTGTGGTAAAAACACAGGGAGACGGCTCCCGTGGAAGAATCAACACCAACTATAAACCAACGGGATGGACACAACTGACCGGAGTGTGGTCTGCCTTGACCGATTTAAATGGTGATGGCAATTTGGGTGATATGGCCATCTATGCAGATGGCGTATTGCTAGGTACAGACAATTACCTGGGGAATGGAAATGGCCTTCTGAACGCGGGTACAGAAATGTATGTCGCAAGGGATAGAAATCTGGGAACGAATAAGTTTGAAGGACGATTTGATGAACTGAGAGTTTTCAACAAGGCCTTTACGCCTCTGGAAATTAATGAAGCTGTTTGTGCGGAGACCGTGGGTACGGAGACTGGTTTAATTGTATACTACGATTTTGATGGGCTTTCTGATGTAAGTGATGGAGCTAGTATTCCAAACAGGGCAACAGGTGTTAATTCGAACGTGAATGTAAACACCGGCCAGTCAGGAACATTCTACAACGGTACTGTACAACTGCAGGCACAAGGGACTATCGCTTATGTTACATCGAATATTAATTGCCCCCTAGGCTATGCTCAAAACAATACCACTTGTGATCCCGCAAACCCCAATGGAAGCATGGATCTTACGGGAAAGGTCGACCCTGATGGTGGTAATTATGAGTACATTTTGTATGATGGTTATTCAACTGACACAGAACTTTCCACCATTACCTCACCCTCTAGTCCGATTTTCACTGGTCTGGCCGCTGGATTTTACACCATAGAGGTAATCGATCTGGATACAGACTGCTCTACCGGAACCCTGGCTTTTGCAATAGCAGACATTGTGGATGAGCCGTCCATCATCACCTCTATCACCGATGACTCAGGATGTAATGCTACCGGAACCGGACAAATTTTTGTTCAGGCCTATTCAGATAATTCTGAACCATCCTCCTATACATTCGAATTGTTCGATGGCGCCACATTGGATCCAGGCAGCTCTTTGGGGACTACCTCCGTTGCTAACGGCAATACAGGATTTACCTACACAGATTTAACGGATGGAACCTATAGAATACTGGTAACCAATGATGACATTCTCTGTGACTTCTACAAAGATGTAATCATTTCTGATGTTTCCACAACACCTACCATCAGCTCCATCACAGCCATCAACAATGTTTACTGTTCTTCCAACTCTGGCTTTTTAAATGTGAACATGCCAAGTGGAACTGACGGTGATTACACTTACACCTTTTATGCCGGAGAAACCACAAGTGCTCCGCTGATTGTGGCTGACACCGTTTCTGATGTCCTTAACGGACTGGCGGGAGGAAAATATACGGTTGTAGCGAAAAGCAAGCTTACTGGTTGCGAAACTGCTCCTCAAACCAAAACTATCATCGATGATCCGGCTTATCCGAATGTGGTCACTTCAGAGGTTACTCCAGCCACAGGATGTAACGCTACCGCGGGTGGTGGTTCTATTGAAGCTTATGTGCAGGATCCGGACAATCCGGGAATTACTTATATAGAACCTGATTATTCATTTCAGTGGTATTTGGGCTCTGTAGCACCCGGAAACGAAGTGGCTGCATCCAATGATGGTGACCAGAGCACCGCTACCAACCTTCCTAGTGCTACCTACTACGTGGTAGTTACTGATACAGAAACTGGTTGTGTCACTTCTACAGCCAATATCACCTTGAGTCAAACCCCTGTCAAACCTGTTTTGACCATCAATACCCTTACCCCGAATACGACCTGTGACCCAACGGGAACTACCGGCCCTACTGGTGGGGTTTCTGTCAATGTTTCTTTCAATGGCAGTGCTGTAGTTGACCCTGACGCCAGTGGTTATACATTTACCTGGTATGAAGGAAGTGGCACCTCTGGACAGAATATCACCGTAGATGGCACCAGCAACGGAAGCACACCGTCAGGTGAGTCTACTTCTAGCATTTCTAACATTACAAACATGACCTACACCGTTGTGGCTGTGGGGCCCAACGGATGTACTTCAGACCCGATTCAGGGTGTGGTAGCCTATTCACCAGCCAACCCACAGATCAACACTGTAAGTGTTTCCAATAATACCGTATGTGATGTGGCTTTGGCAGGGAATTATGATGGTGAAATTGTGGTTTCTCCTGTCACCGGAGTAGTATCCGATTATGAGTTCTTATGGTATGAAGGTGTAGGTACCGGAGGTACCCAAGTCACCAATACAACTACTAGTGATGATGTAATCAACGAAGCAAGTGCCTACTATCTGGAGGGCTCCCCTACCGGCAAAAAATATACGCTCGAAATGACCAACCTTGGCAATGGTTGCGTGAATGAGTTTAGCTTTGAAATAAAAGATGTACCCGCTCAACCAATCATAGTCCTCAGTGAAAGTGAAGTAAGAAATAACACTACATGTTCTGACTCCCCTAACGGATCTATTGTTGCAGCCATTGACCTGAACAATGCAGTGGTCAATGGAAGAGCCAATGATGAGATCTTTCAGAACATCTCTTCCTGTAACACCTCTGTTTTGGACAATGCCACAGAAGTAGGTGCCAACGGGTTTCAGCTCACCACAGAGACCAATAATCAATTTGGACGAATATGGTTAGGGGATTCCATTGATCTGGCTAAGCCACTCAGGTTAGATTTCAGAATTCTATTGGGAAGCAGAGATGCCAATGGTGCAGACGGAATAGCCTTTACCATGCACCGTGATCCAAGGGGATATGATGCCAGAGGTCGTGTTGGAGGCGACCTTGGAGTAGGTCAAGTCCTGGGAGGTGGCTCGTTTAACAAAATCCAACCTGCCGTGACGATAGAATTCGACACCTGGGATAATGGATCAAGTGACCCAAGTTATGACCACACCAATCTCTTCTTCAACGGAAATATTACTACGACCGAGTTGGGAATAAGTATGGGAAGCTTACCCCAGATTCACGCTTCTAAAACCAACGTGGAAGATGGAGATACGCTGGATGTTTCAATCCTTGTCACTCAATCGGGATCTGACCAGGTGTTTGAACTTTGGGTAGAAGGTTCACTGAGATTCATATATACGGGAGATGTAATTAATAATGTTTTTGGTGGCGAATCCAAGGTAATCGGAGGCTTCACTTCTTCTACTGGAGGTTCTGTCAATAATCAAGCAGTCTTTCTGGAACCTGTCCTTGGTGAATACGATTTTGCATGGACGGATAACCTTGGTAACTCCATTGGTGGAAATGTACCCTTTATTTGCGGTGTTGGACCGGGAGATTATACATTAACTGTTACCAATAGCTCCACGGGTTGTGTTTCGGATACCGAAACTTTCACCGTGGAAGACGAGCTTACCGCTATTGACGCAGAGCTGACGGTTACACAACAACCAACAGCGTGCTCGGGAGGCACTCCTGACGGAATTCTTACTGCTGTCATCAATAATGATGATGGTGGTGATTACTCCTTTAAATTCTATGCTGGTTCTGGAGTTGGTGCTGATGGTACGGAACTCAATGGCATAGACACCCTGAACCCTGTTCTCAATGGGCGTGCTGCAGGAATCTATACCGTCAAAGTAACTGACCTTCAGGATCCCGATGGTTCTTGTTATGCGATTGATGAAGTAAACCTGCTGGTTAACAAGCCTGTGGTTGCATTATCTGGAACAGCCTATGGAGTAACTGATTGCGGTACTTTGAGCAATGGTAGTTATAAAATCAATTCACTCACCGAAGATGGTATCCCTGGTAATGTTGGTGATTATGAGTTTGATGTATATGATGGAGACGGAGATTTCGTCAATACCTATACTTCTGACAGTATTACCAATCTATCAGAGGGAGGATATAGCATTATTCCGGTTAATCCAAGTTCAAATTGTGAGTTCAGTGGACATAACATTAACATTGGTGACGCCATTGTGCTTCCTTCGGCTACCCTCAACCCTATCGGGGCCGGATCTGAAACCAACAACAATACCGTTTGTGATACCACATACGTCACCAGCGGTAACTCTTACAATGGTGCCATCGAAATCACTCCGGATGCGGGGGTCGCTGCAGACTATACCTTCACATGGTTCTATGGAGCTTCTACCAATGCCGGAG
>NZ_LR734819.1 GCF_902506655.1 Marinoscillum sp. 108
ATGTTGGCACACTGGCTGTTTCTGTGACGGTGACAGACGTTGATGAAATCAATCCAGTGATCAGCGGAAATAGTAGCCCGTCGATTCAGGAGAACACGACTTCTGTTGGAACCTATACGGCAGATGAAAGTGTGACCTGGAGTTTGAGTGGCACTGACGCCTCTGCGTTCAGCATTACCTCCGGCGTGTTGACATTCTTGAGCTCCCCTGATTTTGAAAGTCCAGGCGACGGTGGAGCCAACAATGTTTATGACGTGATAGTGACAGGTACCGATGGATCTGGGAATGTGGGCACGTTGGCAGTTTCGGTAACGGTGACAGATGCTGATGAAATCAATCCAGTGATTAGTGGCAATGGGACACCATCAGTACAGGAGAACACGACTTCTGTTGGAACCTATACGGCAGATGAGAGTGTGACCTGGAGTTTGAGTGGCACTGACGCCTCTGCGTTCAGCATTAGCTCAGGCGTGTTGACATTCTTGAGCGCCCCTGATTTTGAAAACCCGTCAGACGGTGGATCGAACAATGTTTATGACGTTATGGTGACAGGTACCGATGGATCTGGGAATGTGGGCACGTTGGCAGTTTCGGTAACGGTGACAGACGCGGATGAGATCAATCCAGTGATCAGTGGCAATGGGACACCATCAGTACAGGAGAACACGACTTCTGTCGGAACCTATACTGCGGACGAAAGTGTGACGTGGAGTTTGAGTGGCACTGACGCCTCTGCGTTCAGTATTACCTCTGGCGTGTTGACATTCGTGAGCGCACCTGATTTTGAAAGCCCGACAGATGGTGGCAGCGATAATATTTATGACCTTATCGTAACGGGCACAGATGGTGCAGGCAACATTGGCACACTGACGGTTTCGGTAACAGTAACAGATCTGGATGAAATCGATCCGATTGTCAGTGGAGAGAATTTGCCTGAATTGATTGAAGGAGAAACACTAGTGGGAACCTATACAGTAGATGAGTCAGTGACCTGGAGTTTAGCCGGAGTGGATGCTTCATTTTTTACCGTAAGTACAGGAGGGGAATTGAGCTTTTTAAGCGCTCCCGATTATGATAGCCCACTGGATGCCGGGGGTGATAACATTTATGACGTGACCCTACAAGGCACTGATGCTGCAGGGAATATTGGTAGCCTGGCGGTAAGTATTAAAGTGCTGCAGTCTGATGTAGTTCCTCCTGTGATTACCGGAGATGAGCTCCCAGTGATTCCTGAAAACACATTGCTGGTTGGTCAATATACTGCTGATGAGGAGGTTTCCTGGACATTGTCCGGAGAAGACGCCGGGTTGTTTACCGTGAGCACCACAGGTGAGCTAAGCCTAAACACGGAGGCAGATTTTGAATTGCCAGGAGATGCAGATGCCAACAATATTTATCTACTGACAATTACGGCAACGGATGGGCAGGGTAACTTCTCTGATCTCAGTTTGATGGTAACAATTACCGACGCTAATGACAACACGCCTGAGATCGTTGATCCTGGAACTGTGAGTGTGGATGAGAATAGTGTGGTGGGGACATTAGTTGTAGGCCTTATGGCTACGGATGCTGATACAGGTTCTGCTTTCGCTTGGAGCCTGGGTACAGGAAATGTGGACGTGGATGGAGATGGTTCAGCTCCTTTTGTCATCGACGCTACCACTGGTGAGCTCACTGTAAACGATCCTGATGATCTCGATTATGAAAGTGGCACCATTTCTTTCAGCCTTCAGGTGATTGTGGAAGATGGAGCAAATGCTCAAGGGGTTACTGTATTCATAGCGGTAAATGATTTAGATGAAACGATAGCCATCGGTTTTGATGGACTTGTTTCCAATGATCCTTCACCTGAGCTCACAGGAACAGTGGATGACCCGGAAGCTACCATAGAAGTGAGCGTGGATGGAAGTAGCTATACCGCGATTAACAACATTGACGGAACGTGGCAATTAGCCGGAGGTCTGATTGCGGATCTATCGGATGGTACCTATGAGGTTACCATTACGGCCACTGGATTATCCGGTGGACAGTTTGGGTCTATCACGGGCACTCTTGTCATTGATGGGACTGCTCCTTTGGTGAGTATTGAGAGTTTAATCACTAATATCACCAGTCCTGAACTGTCAGGTACTGTGGATGATGCGGATGCTGCTGTTCAGGTGACTGTTAATGGTACGAACTATGATGCGGCGAATCAGGGAGATGGTTCATGGGTGTTGGCTGCAGGGACGATAGCGTCCTTGTCTGAGGGGACTTATGAAGTTACCGTGACCGCAACAGATCCCGCCACCAACGAGGGAACTTCGACAGGGGCATTGGAAATAGATATTTCTGCACCAGCAGTAACTGTAGATGCTTTGGAGACATTGAAAGACAGCCCGGCCTTGAGTGGTACGGTAGATGATCCAGAGGCGATAGTGGAAGTTACAGTGGATGGAAACACCTATGAGGCCATAGTATCGGGTACGGTATGGACGGTGGAAGAGGGTACGATAGCATCGTTGGCAGTTGGCACTTATGACGTGTTGGCAACAGCAAGCGATGCAGCCGGCAATTCAGCTGAGGACGCCTCCACCGACGAGTTGATCATCAAGGCGGGTGCCCCTACGGCTTTGGCAGCTACAGAAGTTGATTACTTCAGCTTTACGGCGAATTGGAAGGCGCGAACGGGTGTATCTAGCTATCGTCTGGATATTTCTTCGGATGCTTCCTTTGTGAACCTCTTGTCAGGATTTGATAACCTCAGCACCACGGCCACTTCTGTGGTGGTGACTGGATTGAACTACGGCAGTGTGTACCACTACAGGATTCGTGCGGTGTATGCCTCAGGAGACATTTCGGGCAACTCCAATGTGATCACTGTCACTACCCCGACGGATGCCGGAACTTTGGCAGATTCACTTGCATTGTTAAGCATTTATGAAGCAACAGGCGGTGCCAGTTGGACCAAGACAAACAATTGGAAAGCGTCTCTGCCGCTACGGGAATGGAGTGATATATCCATGACAGGGACCCGAGTTACCTTAGTTGACCTTTCGTCAAACAACCTGGCGGGAGCCTTTCCTGAGATTTCTGAAGGTCTGGAGCTTCTTGCTACGTTGGATCTGAGTGGCAACTTGTTGACTTCTTTGACAGCACTGACTTCTTTATCAGGCCTTACCAGTCTGGATGTGAGTGATAACAAACTGGGCTTTGCTTCTTTGGAACCTAATGTTGGGATTTCGGGAATCGTTTATTCTCCCCAAAAAGCAGCAGGCGAACGAATTGAAACCCTGGAGCAACAAGGAACGAACTTTACCATTGACCGAACGGTGACAGGCTCATCAAATAGCTATAAGTGGTTCAAGGAAAACCTTAAAACCAAGGCCATCACTGAGTTGACCAATACCGGTTCTTCATTAACCATTGCGATTGAGAGTTTCAATGATGAAGGTGGGTATTTTGTTGAGGTGACAAATGATCTGGTGCCCGGCTTAACGATTAAATCAGAGCCGGTAGTATTGAAGGTTAGTTCATTGGAAAGGGATTTTGCGGCGCTTCAAAACATCTATGATGCCATGGGCGGCGAATCCTGGACGGGAGAGCAGAGTAACTGGCCCAATGAAACGGATTTTGCGAATTGGCATGGTGTGGACATCCAGAGCGAACGCGTGGTGGGTCTGGACCTGGATGCAATAGACATGACCGGAGAGTTACCCAATGACATCCTCGATATCGCTGGACTGAAGGAGGTAGACCTTTCCGGTAACCGGATTTCCAAAATTCCAAATATGACCAGCCTCAGCCTGAGTAGTTTGAATGTATCCGGAAACAATCTCGAGTTTGATGACCTGGAGCCAAACGTACAGATAACGGGCATCAACTACGCCAATCAGCGATTGGTTGGAGCGGCCAAAAATGACACCATTGTACATGGTAGTGATTTCACAATCCTTCTGGAAGTGGGCGGTAGTGCCAATGCCTACCAGTGGAGTCGAACGAATGACGTGGGTACGGGGCCTGTTTCGGGAGCCACGTCTAACAGCTATACCATAGAAGGAATCAGCTATGAAACCATGGGTGTGTTTACCCTGTCGGTGACTAACTCTAAGGTACCAGGACTTACGCTAACCAGTCGCAAGCAGCGAGTGCTGGCAACAGCCGATCTCACATTTACTGCACTTGATCTGAGTAATGAGCTCTTTACGGAGGGAGAAGGGTATGCGCTACGGGTGACCGCACCGGGTAAGCCATATGATACCATTCAGGCAGTAAGGGGCTCGGCAGCAGGGTTTGTTTTTGAGGACCTGATTCTGGGCGACTATCTGATAGCTGTTCGGGCAGATGATCTTGTCGAATTCCTGCCTACCTATTATCCAAGCACTGACCTTTGGAAGGAAGCAGAGCAATATATTCTGAGAGAGGATGGTATGGAGACCTTGCGAATGGCTCAGATACCACCACCGCTACCACCGCTGCCAGATGGAGGTGTAGTTGGCGGAAGCATCGAGTCGGATTTTGCAGATGAAGAAGAAGAGGATGAAGGGGCTCGAATTGAGTCTCGACGAAAAGTCAAACGTGCAGGGTGTAGTATGCGTAGGTTTGTCAGAAGTGGACGTATTGATCAGGAGGGTGACTTTATTCTCTACGCTTATGTAGAATCTGATGATGAAGGACGATTCAACTTTAAGGATATAGAGCCCGGACTTTACCGCTTCAATATTGAATATCCGGGTATCCCAATGGATCCTGAATCGTTCGTGGAGTTTGAGATTGGTGCCGATGGCAAGGAGCGCAACAGCTTTACTTTGGAGGCCACAGTTACTGAAGAAGGCATTGTGGTGGAGAAAATCAACGAGCTCGGATTCTACAGAAAATACTTCAAGGACCTGAATGTGTACCCTAACCCGTCTGACGAAGTGATGCACGTGAGCTATGCTAAGATGTTGGCTAAGGGTGTGGTGATGCGTCTGGTAGACCTGAAAGGAAATGTGGTGTTGGAACAAGCGGTTGAGCGTGGCTACGACATGGCACTGGATCTGGATGTTCGCGAAATACCAGCGGGCGTTTACCTGCTCAACTTTGTAGATACGCTGGATCGCAAGCGCTCTGTAGTTACCTACAGGGTGGTGATCAGGCATTAGTCATAAAATCATAGAAGATGAGAAGGCCACCCGGGAGGGTGGCCTTTTACGTTTTTATAAGTTTGATAGAAATCCGGGACTATGTGGACCAACTTATTGTTCGGAACGGTAGCTATTTTGATCATTGAAAGTCTGATTATCAGGTCATTTTTCATGGCCGTTAAGCGGACAATTCCCCGGATTTATGTGGTTTTGGCTTTTGCTTTCTTCAGCGTTGAGGTGCTCTACCGACAGTCTGTGAAAAGGCTTGATTATCTGAGTGTGATAGGGCAGCTGGATAATTTAGAATTAGAGAGAGCTGTGAGGATCCGAAGCATTTTTGGCAACAGCCTGATGAGCGAAGTGGACTTGATCACGCTTTACGGCTTTTTTATCCTTTCAGCATTCATGTTTGCCCTAATATTCTATAAGAACAGACCGCTCCATATTGACTTTCTTAACGCCGCAGGAATAAGTTTTTTACTAGGCCCAATACTCTATTTATTTAGGTTCTTCTGGTGGGTGTGAAGTTGAGTCCTCCGCTTTAAAGAGAGGTGTTTCAAAAAAAAGAGCCGATTCTTTTGGGAATCGGCTCTTCGTTTAATGGGTAGGATTCTTATTTCCAGGTATCCGTTTCAGCCTGTGGGATGGGAAGGATAAACTTATCATCCAATGGATCACTATTGGCCATATCAAGGTCATCCAGGTAAGTAGCTCTTCTTTTCAGGTCATGAAACAGTATACCTTCATACATAAACTCCCTGTTTTTCTCCAGCACCAGGCTGTCATAAAAGGCAAAGGCGTCTCCTCCAAAGTCCGATTCCTGAAGTGCGGGCAATCCTGCGCGAGTACGGATGGCATTCAGGTCGCTAAGGGCCGTAGCCTCAATTTCCAGGGTTTGCTCGAAGATGGCTTCTGCCCGGGCAAGATGTACTTCTGCCAATCGGATGACCGGTATCACTTTATCGGCAGTCATAAACTTCGACGATGAAATGGTGCTGGTATTGAGGATGTTGGTATAGAAGGCGGTGTTGATTTCTGTGGCTCGGGTTTGCTCGTCTACATCATAGTCCACGATACCACGAATGTCATCATCGCTGAAAAGCGGACTACCCGAAATAAAGCTTGAGTTGAGGGAGAATTCAAGAATCCTCATTGTCCCCAATCCACTTTCTGTCAGAGAAGAGAAATGATTGGCCAGTCCTGTTCCGGTAGATTTATCACCGGTGGTATTGGCTGTTGTTTGTTGCACGGCCAGGATGTCCTCGGTGCTGTTGGTGTTGTTATTGAAAGCTAGGAGTGGATTGCTTACCAGAGAAAAAGCACCAGATTCTATGATGTTGTCCGCATAAGTTTCCGCAGATTCAAAGTCGCTTTTCTGCAGGGCCACTCGCATGAGATAGGCCTGACAGGCGTAGTATGAAATAGCCGTTCCGTTTTTTCCGGAAGACTCCAACAATGAGGACGCTGTAGTCAAATCTGTCTCTACTTGTGTATAAATCTGCTGTACGGTGGCCAGTTCCGGCGTTTGAATCTCGCCTATTTCTGTAATGGGTTCGGTGAGCAGTGGAAGGGTGGCTACAGAGAGGGAGCTTCCGCCCTCCTCGTATTGAGGGCCCCAGAGACGCACCATTTCAAAGTAAAGAATTCCACGGATGGCCTGACATTCTCCTTGGATGCGTGCTTTTGCTGTGGCATTTTCCACATTCTCAATATTAGCCAGGATGCTATTGACGGTGTTGATCACCTCATAGGCCCGGCGCCAGTTAGATTCTACACGCAGATTGGTTTTCAGAATGTCCTTATCTATGAAATCCGAATAGGGTGGTGCATTCACATCATCCCAGGAGATTTCATTAGAGTTTCTTCGGCTAAGCAATTCCGGGAAAAGTTTGAAATCACCTCCGAGGAGTTCGCCACCACCAGTACCATCGTAGATACCCATAAGGTTATAGTAGGCACCATTAAGGGCCTCCTCGATGGCGGCCTGGTCTGTGAGTACCTCCCCACTGATGGTGTTTTCGGCATCAATGTCCAGGAGTCCTTCACAGGAGAATAAAGAGAGCGAAAAGAGGAGAATGAAAATTCTGAAAGCTTTCATTGCGGTGTTTTTTAAGATCAAATTCTTCATGATTACAGCCCGATTTTAATTCCACCCATAAATATTTTTGGTTGCGGAGCAGTGAAGTTGTCAATGCCACGGCTGATGTTTTGTCCTACTACGCCATCTAGCGGATCAAAATAACTGACATCCGGATCATAACCGGTATAGTCTGTAAAGGTGAGCAGGTTGGTTCCACCTACGTAGATGCTCATGTATTGCATGCCCCATCCGGCGACCATGTCACTGGGGAGATTGTAAGTAAGCGTAAGGGTTTTCATTCTCACATAGCTGCCATCCTGCAGCCACCGTGTAGAAGGGAAAGTATTTTCCTGGAAGGGATCGAGTACCGGATATTCGGCATCATCCCCGGGTGCATACCATCTGTCAGCCTGTGTGGCCAGTTGACCCAGGTTCAGGATTCCGCTGTTGGCCAGAAACTCGCCAGTTTCGTAATACAAATCAGCACCGCCTACAAACTGGAAGAGCGCTGAGAGTTCAAAATTTTTGAAACGGAAGGAATTGGTAAATCCACCGTAATAGTCGGGATTGGGGTTACCAACGATCTGCCGTGGGGCGCTTTCCCAGTCAGAGGTGGTACCTCCCAGCCCATTGTCATACAGGGCTTCTCCGGTTACGTTATCCACGCCCACATATTTTCTCATATAAAACACCCCTGCTGACTCTCCTTCCAGAAAGGCATTGACCCCCACGATTAGGTTAGAACCCTGTAGGTCGGTCACCTTGTTTTGGTTAAAGGAGATGTTAAAATCAGTGGTCCAGCTAAAGTCTCCTGTTTCTACATTCACCGTACTCAGGTTAAACTCAAAACCTTTGTTTTCCATGGAACCCACATTTTTAAGCACAGAAGCGAAACCGCTCGTTTGCGATACCGGCACAGGGAAGAGCAGGTCGGTGGTGGTTTTCTTATAATAATCCACAGACCCCGAAATACGGTCGCTGAGAAAGGCAAAGTCCAGCCCGATATCCATCTGAGCGGTGGTTTCCCACTTCAGGTTGGGGTTAGCCAGGTTGGAGAGTCTGATACCGTCTCTGTTTCCATATCGGATGTTGTAGTAATTACTTCGATACAGAAAATCATCCTGCGGGGTATTTCCCACCAGTCCGTACGAAGCTTTCAGTTTCAGGAAGCTTACCGGTGAGACGCTCTCCATAAACGACTCATTGCTGATGTTCCATCCTGTGGACACTGCCGGGAAGAATCCGTACCGATTGTCTGGTCCGAACTTAGAAGAGCCATCCATTCGTCCACTTACCTGGACTATGTACTTATCCATGAGGGTATAGTTGAATCGGCCAAAGGTGGAAGCAAATCTGCTGGCCTGACCAGGGATGTCCACGATGGTAAGAGATGGGTTGTTTTCGTCCAGGCCTTCCAGCTGGCTCACGCTGTTGATGTTGGCCACTCTGTAACTGGAAGTGGTGTTGGATTCCTGATAAGACGCTCCCAGCATCACAGAGACCTTGTGGTTATCGCTGAGCTCTGGAGTATAGGTAAACCAGCCATTGAAAATGTAGTTTTTAAGGTTTTGCTCCCCTAACTGCGAGCGGCCTGTGAGGGCACCATCTCTGGTTTCAGGGCCTTGCCTGATCTCCTGACGAGCATCGTTAAAATCCATTCCCCCGTTGATGTCGAAGGTGAGCTCATCTGTGAAATCGTACTTCAGTCCAAGGTTACCAACCAGGCTATTATTAAAACCGAGGTTGTCAGAGAAATTGACTTCAGTGAGGGGGTTGTACTCCAGGCTCCTTACTATCAGCTGATAATTGTTGTCAGCATTGTATCCGTCGGAGGGTGGAAGTACGATGGCCTGCAAAGGAGCACCAAGGTCCTGGTCTTCTTTCAGTCGGAAATCTTTGGAGTAGAAATAGTTCAGGTTCAGGTTGGCCGAAAGCTTTGAGGAGATTTTACTGTCCAGCGACAGAGAGCCATTCAGTCGGTCATATTTGTTGCCAATGAGGATACCCTCCTGAGTGGTATAAGACATAGAGGCAAAGTAGCCTAGTTTTTCAGTTCCACCTTGCAGGCTCAGGTTGGCGCGATGGGAGTAGGCCTTTCGGAAAACCTCATCCTGCCAATCGGTATTATAATTGAGCGAATCGTAAAAGCTTGGGAGTGTGACTGCTGACCCGTTGGGCAGATTGATGGTCCGATCACCAGAAGCTTCCCACTGCTCCAGTCTTTCTTTGGTCACAAACTGATCCAGCGAAAGCGAACGCAGCGTGTACTCAATGACCTGCTGGTTATACTCTTCAGGAGAATACAGGTCCAGTTTTTTGGGAGTCTGGCTGATACCAAACTGATAGTCGGCATCAATTTTCATTTTTCCGGAGCCACCTGATTTGGTGGTGATCAAAATCACCCCATTGGCAGCTCGGGCTCCATACATGGCTCCTGCAGAGGCGTCTTTAAGGATTTCTATTTTGGCGATATTAGCCGGGTTGATGTTGGATTGGTTGCCTGAGGTCAGCGGTACCCCGTCGATGACATAAAGGGGCTGATTGGAGGCTGACAGAGACGAACCCCCACGGATGCGCACCGTGGTGCCTTCACCAAGTTTCCCACTGCTGTTTTGTACAAACATCCCGGTGGTTTTACCCTGGTTGGCTTGTTCCAGGTTAATCAGTGGTGAGGGACTTACATCGTTGGTTTCGATGGAGGAAACGCTACTGGTCATTTCTGTCTTAGACTGAGATCCAAAACCCACAGAAGTGGCTTCTTCCGCTTTTCCTTTCTTAAGGCTTACATTCAGGTTGGTGGTACCTCCTAAAAATATTTTTTGTGATTGATAACCTTCCAGGCTTACCACCACATTTTCATATCCATCTGAGATGCTGATCTGAAACTCCCCACTCGCATTGGTGACGGTGCTATTGCCGGATCCGGGGAGTTTGATGCTCACCCCACTCAGGGGTTCGCTGGTTTTGCTGTCGGTGATTTTTCCCTTCAGGGTCATTTCCTGTGCCCAGCTGAGGTGTGCCAGGAGTAAGAGGATTAGGCAGGTGAAATAGGATCTCATATATTAAAAGTTTGTCGGCTTCATAAAAATAGGCAGAATGAGTATTCGAAAATAGTAATACCCACCCTTTTCATACTAATCTATAAAAAGGAGTCAGCAAAATACGGGAAAATGGTCACTTCGGTGAAAAATCCTTAGTGATACTGATTCAATATACCCTAGCCACGGTATAAAATCCGCTTGTCGGGCGCTCTAGCTTTAAAGTTGGAAAAAATCAATTCACCGATGAAAGCATTACACAAACTACAGCACCTTTTGATCAGCGGAATTCTTGCCTTAAGTACGATGGTTGTACAGGCTCAGGATTTTACCGAAGACTTTGACTCAGGCCTTCCTCCATCCACGGGAAGTACTGATCTGCCTCTAAAATCAGGAGACTGGGGAAGAACGGGAGTCCAGAGTGATGAGACCGGAACAAAAACCCGAGATGCCTCAGCAGATGCAGCCTATATTTTATCCGGGTCTGGAAATTTTCTGATTACCCCTAAACTTTTCAATGCTTCAGATTTTTCCTTCTGGTATCGTGTGGACTCCCCCGGGGCAGATGGTTTTGTTTTCGATGTGTTGGCTTCTTCGGACGGTGGCACCACTTATGACATTGTGATAGCTGATAATCAGACCTCACTAAGTACTTCTTATGTTGAGTTTACTCATACTTTCGAAAGCATTTATACAGGGCCAATCAAAATAGCCACACAGATAGAGGGGGATTCTCACGGGCTGATCGATGACTTTTCAGCCAATTTTACCACCTCCTTTTCAGAGAATTTTGACTCGGGCCTTCCACCCTCTACCGGTACCAGTGATCTGTCGTTGGTTTCTGGTACCTGGAAACGTCAGGGTGTTCAGTCAGATGAAGCGGGATCAAGTACCCGAAATGGTTCGACGGACGCGGCGTTCATGTTTTCAGGTGGAGGCAATTACCTCCAGTCACCAAGTCTGACGGATGTTGAGTTTGTACAATTCTGGTACCGGGTGAACACTAACAATGCGGATGGTTTTGTCTTTGATGTGTTGGGCTCTTCGGATGGAGGCGCCACTTTCGACATCACACTGGCATCTGAGGTGACTACTTTTGACCAACCCTACAAGCGCTTTGTTCATGAGTTCGGGTCACCTTATTCCGGACCAGTGAAAATCCAATTCAATGGGATTGGTGACAGCAATGGGCTCATTGATGATTTCGTAGCTGGTGCCGGGGCTGGGCCAGTGCCTGATATTGCCTTTATCACCCCAGGGGGGTCTGAGGAGTTGAAATTCGGAGAAGTAATGACCATTCAATGGGATAACTCTTCACTAGTAGGTACAGATAACTACACCATTTATTACCGAAAGGTGGGAGCAGCTTCCTGGACCACTCTTGCGAGCCGAACCGGGACACAGCTGGCAACTGGCACAGGTAATGAAATGTCATATGCATGGACGGTGCCTGATTTTGGGACAGATTTGGATTTCCAGGCAGAGGTAAGGGTGGTAAATGCTACTCAGTCCTGGGATGAGGTAAGTCCTGAATTCAGAATCTATTTTGAATCAAGTTTGGCCATCAGCAGCCCTACGGATACCGATGAAAGGAAATTCAAGGAGACCATGGACATCACGTGGACGAATGGAGATATCGGGACGGGAGATTATTACCAGCTCTTCTACTCCAATGATGGTGCAGCGTTTGTCAATTTTTACAGTGGATATATTTATAACCTGACCAATGATGGCGCTGAGTCTACCTACACGTGGACGATTCCTGATTTTGGAGCGGACTCAGCCAGCCAGGTGCGGGTACGTGTGGTGAATGCCACGCGTGCGGTTTCAGATACGAGTGAAGCCTTCAGGGTGTACTATGAACCCAGCGTGACGATCAGCAGCCCAACAGATACCGATGAAAGGAAATTCAAAGAGACCATGGACATCACGTGGACGAATGGAGATATCGGGACGGGAGATTATTACCAGCTCTTCTACTCCAATGATGGCGCAGCGTTTGTCAATTTTTTTAACGGATATATTTATAACCTGACCAATGATGGAGCTGAGTCTACCTACACGTGGACGATTCCTGATTTTGGAGCGGACTCAGCCAGCCACGTGCGGGTACGTGTGGTGAATGCCACGCGTGCGGTTTCAGATACGAGTGAAGCCTTCAGGGTATACTACGAACCGAGCGTGACGATCAGCAGCCCTACGGATACCGATGAAAGGAAATTCAAGGAGACCATGGACATCACGTGGACGAATGGAGATATCGGGACGGGAGATTATTACCAGCTCTTCTACTCCAATGATGGCGCAGCGTTTGTCAATTTTTTTAACGGATATATTTATAACCTGACCAATGATGGAGCTGAGTCTACCTACACGTGGACGATTCCTGATTTTGGAGCGGACTCAGCCAGCCACGTGCGGGTACGTGTGGTGAATGCCACGCGTGCGGTTTCAGATACGAGTGAAGCCTTCAGGGTATACTACGAACCGAGCGTGACGATCAGCAGCCCTACGGATACCGATGAAAGGAAATTCAAGGAGACCATGGACATCACGTGGACGAATGGAGATATCGGGACGGGAGATTATTACCAGCTTTTCTACTCCAATGATGGGGCAGCGTTTGTCAATTTTTTTAACGGATATATTTATAACCTGACCAATGATGGCGCTGAGTCTACCTACACGTGGACGATTCCTGATTTTGGAGCGGACTCAGCCAGCCAGGTGCGGGTACGTGTGGTGAATGCCACGCGTGCGGTTTCGGATACAAGTGAAGCCTTCAGGGTGTATTACGAACCCAGCGTGGAGATCACCTCCCCTGTTGCAGGGGAATATGTTTTGCAGGGGAGCACTAAGAAAATCACGTGGACGAATGGAGATATCGGTACTGGTGACTATTTCCAACTTTTTTATTCCAACGCAGGGGGCTCATTTGTCAATTTTTATAATGGCTACATCTATAACATGACCAATGATGGAAACAAAAGCACTTACAATTGGTCCGTACCGGCCATAGAAGGCACTAATATCAAGGTGAGAGTAGTGAACGCGACCAGGGCTGTTTCAGACACCACACAATCTTTTACCATATGTACCACCTGTCCGGCACTCGCTGTGTTTTATCCCAATGGAGGGGAAGTTTTGGGAGTCGGAAAGACGGCAAACATAGGCTGGTCAGTAGGCACGGCCTGGGAGGACACCGATGAAGTGCTGATCGAGCTCTCACTCGATGGAGGGGCTACTTATGAAGCTTCATCTGTGTTCAGTGGTACATATGCCGAGCTTTCAGGTAATGAATTCGCATGGACCGTGCCGGACCTTGTCACGACACAGGGTCTCATCAGAGTTTCAAATGTAACCAAGGAGACAAGTGATGAAAGTGATGCCGTATTTACAATCACCAGACCACCGGCAGCACCAACTAACTTCACTGCTACAGAGAATAGCAATGGGGCAGTTACCCTCTCCTGGACAGATAATGCAGATAACGAAACCAGCTACAGAGTTCAGTACTCCTCTGATAACCAATCCTGGATCAATTACAGTGGCTTTTTAGGCGCTGATACGGAAACATATACAGCAGGAGTTTCTGTGAATTCGGCTTATTGGTGGCGGGTAGAGGTTGCTAGTGGCACATTTACAGAAACTTCAGAGTCTCGGTTTGCCGGGAATATACTCCCTCCGGGTAAAGCCTTGTCTTTCGATGGCACTGATGATTACGTGGAATTGGCCAATCCCACAAACTTTGATTTTGGCACCGGAGACTTTACCATCGAAGGCTGGGTAAAATCGAACAATGTGACTTCCACGCAGGTGATTGCCAGTGATTATTCCGGAGGTGCTTCGTTTTTCGTTTTCTACATGGGTGCAGGCCAGCTCAAAGCTTCGCTCTCAAATAGCACCGCCGATTTATCCACCCCTGCAGTGTTGGAAAACGACACCTGGCACCATGTAGCAATGGTTCGGTCAGGTGATGTTCTCACCCTTTACGTTGATGGTGTTGCTTCTGCCAATGTGAGCGGGATGTCATCCAGAAGTCTGGCTTCCGCATCCAATGTGGAGCTGGGCAGGCAGGCATCGGGAAGTCCCTTTTACCTCAATGGAGCGTTGGACGAATTGAGGTTTTGGAATGTGGCCCGTACACAAGGGGAGCTCGCTTCTGCTTCTGTGAGTACACTCACCGGCGAAGAATCAGGACTCGTAGCCTATTATCGCTTTGATCACTCAGCGGGTTCGTCACTGGCGGATTATACTTCTGGAAACAATCAGGGATCATGGTCGGGTGCAGGCGGGGCCAACACCACGGCCCAATGGGTAACATCCGGAGCCACCATCAGCAATGACCCGGTCATTACTTTGTCTACGCCAAACGGTGGAGAGGAGCTAACCGTGGGTCAGGAGTATGAAATCACCTGGACCACCGCCAATATTTCGGGCGCAGACATAATCGAAATCCGATTTTCAGGCAATGGAGGAGAGAGTTATGAGATGATCGCCGAGGGAACCTTTGAGGGCTTTGGCAATAGCTATCTGTGGACAGTACCGGGTACAATGACCAGCACAGCAAGAATAGAAGTGGCCAATACTTCGGAAAATGTTTCTGATGCCAGTGATGCTGATTTCTCCATCGTGGCCAGCCAGCTTGGGGTCACCGTGTTGTCACCCAATGGAGGAGAATTTTGGGAAATCGGTACCATGCAGGTGGTCAGTTGGGAGGCTGTAGAATTTGCTGATACCGACCTGTTGGAAATCCGATTGAGCACTGATGGGGGTGAGACATTTTCTGTGCTGGGCGAGGGAACTAGCAGTAGCTTTCAGAACAACCAGCTCACTGTGGAGGTACCAGAAGGCGCTTCCGAAATGGCCATTGTAGAGGTAGCCAATATCACTCAGGAAGTGACAGATGCCAGTGATGAGCCTTTCACCATCGGCACGGTGGATCGCAGCATCACTGTGACCTCACCCAATGGCGGTGAAACCTGGGAGGGAGCTTCCAGCCAAACCATTTCGTGGGAAGTGATGAATAAGGAAGATGCGGACCTCATTGAAATTCGTTTGAGTACGGATGGTGGAGAAACGTTTGCCATCCTCAATGATGGAACTTTTGGGACCTACCCCGACAACACGTTCCAGTGGACGGTAACTGATACGCCTACAGAGTCTGCGTTGATTGCAGTGGTCAATACTTCCCGAAATATTGGCGATACCACCAATGCAGTCTTCACGATCACACCAGCACCGGATATTGTAGCACCCAGCTTTACCAACTCCTCTGGAGGAAGTGTGGTTGGAGATGACTATACCATAGAGGTGACACTGGATGAAGAGTCTACTGTTTATTTACTCATTTTATCGGATCAAAGTAGTATTCCGAATGCTACTCAGATCAAAGAGGCCGCAACCGGGGTGAACTCATTTCAGGGTCAGGTGGCTGTTGCCCAGCTGGAGTATGTCACTCCTGCTGAATCTGCTACGCTTGCGGGCACCGGCACATTCGTGAGAAATTCACTCTATGACTTTTACCTCACCGCAGAAGATGCCTCGGGTAACCTGAATGCCGGATTAGGAAAGCCAAATGTAAAGGCACAGCTGACACCTTTGGAATCTGATTCAGTGATCATTTCCTCCATTTATGATGCCATGGACGGCGCGGATTGGACAGACATTGCGGATGACTGGATCAACTTGCCACTGGCGCAAAGGGAAGAAATTACCATAGAAGAGGAACGAATTACCGGACTCAATCTATCGGGAAAATCTGTGACCGGAGTACTTCCGGAGGTGGTAACCGGCCTGGATGCCCTGAAAACACTCGACTTGAGTAACAACCAGATCACAGGGCTGCCCAATATGAGCGGGATGTCCGGCCTCACCAGCTTTTTGGTGGCTGATAATGCATTGCTATTTGGCGCACTGGAACCCAACAGCACGTTGTTTTCTGAACCGGATGATTACGCTCCACAGGCTGTTTTGGGAGAAAAGGACAGTGTGGCCATTCCTAAGGGATCCAGCTACATGATGTCTCACGATGTGGGCGGAATCAACACTTCTTACCAGTGGTCGGTCGATAAATTCAATACTTACGCAGTGGATTTCGGTGATGCGGATGGAGGAACCTCCAGTAGCTATACCATAGAGGCCATTGACTTCAACAATATGGGGAGGTACAAACTGGAAGCGCAAAACTCGCTGCTTCCAGGACTAAGTCTGGTATCTGAGCCGGTGCAGGTTTGGGCCACAGCCACCCTGGATATCACGGTGATCGGTGAAAACGACGCTTTGCTATCCAGTGGAAAGGCTTATGCACTACGAAACCGAGGCCCGGGCCTTCCATACGATAGTATCCCGAAGGGAGCAAGCGGTGGTGGAGACCCCAATGGGTTGGCTATTGTTGCTGGTCATGCGCTGTTTGAAGATTTACTCCTGGGTAATTATCTAGTAGGTATTCGCGCCGACCCGGCGAAGTTCCTGCCTACTTACTATACCAACACTTACTTGTGGGAAGAAGCCGATGTATTGGAATTCCAGGGAGATCTGGAAGCCACTATGCAGATGACGGTGTTGCCTCCGGCACTGGGCCCGGGAGATGGTGATGGATCTATTTTTGGAGGTGTTGAATCTGATTTTGATGAGGACGGAGATGAAGGCGGAAGAGTGAACGCACGAAGAAAAGTGAAGCGTGCTGGCTGTTCTATGAGAAGGTTTGTGAGAAGTGGAAGACAGCTACAGGACGGAGAGTGGAAGTTGATTGCTTACGTGGAGTCTGATGACGAGGGTCGCTTCAAGTTCGACTTTATGCCTCCAGGTACTTACCGATTCAACATTGAATACCCTGGTATCCCTATGGATCCAAACTCATTTGTGGAATTTGAAGTAGGTGAAGACGGAGGGAATAACTCTATCGAACTTCAGGCGGTGATCACCGAGGACGGAATTTTTGTGGAGCGCATCAATACTCTTGGGTTTACTTCTGAGCAATTGGATCAGATGAATGTGTATCCAAATCCTGCCAGCAATCAGCTGAATATAGATTACACTACCCTGCATCGCGGGCTTGTGGTGAAGATGATAGATCTGTCGGGGACGGTGATTTACCAACAGCAAATATCCGATCAGGGAGAGCGCCTCGAGTTGGATACTTATGCCTTGAAGAATGGAATGTACTTCATTCATGTAACAGATCCGGGTAAGCCGGGAGAGCAGATTACCTATAAAGTAATCATCAGGCACTAATTGGTCAATAGGTGGAATGGTTAAACCCTGCGCTGATTTCAGTGCAGGGTTTATTTATGAATAACCAGCTGCCATCGGAAGGCCCACCTCCAGGAAAGTTGATAGTTCGAAATGCCTGCTTGTTCCAGAATGGCTGCCAGCTCTGACTTTTTGAATCCCCGGGCGACGGAGATTGCTGCGTCATTGCGTACCATGTAGGATTTTGAGAAAAAGCGGGTGAGTAGTCGGATAGAATGAAAGGCCAGAATATGGCGGTGCAGGTCATTGACGATGATCGCTACCCGAGCCTGATCTTTCAAACTCTTGAAAATGGAAATGAGCTGTGATTCGGTGAAATGATGCAGGAAAAGACAGCAATGGATGATGTCAAAATGTTGTCGCCTAAATGCCTCTGATAGAATATTTTCCTGAATGATGGAAATGTTTGCCCATTCCCTGGTGTGATCGTTGGCATACTCTACGATGTGCTGGTTGGCATCTACACCGGTAAATTGGATGTCCTGGTTTTTCCGTTTGGCTATCCGTGCCATGGCCATGAGGATGTCTGCACCACCACAGCCCAGATCAGCGACGGTTTGGATTCGGTGATTCTTCAGGATTTTGGCAAACGCCCTTAGGCTGATGTGATTCCCCCCCAGCCTACGGTTGATGATGTCCAGTTCGCGCAGGGTCTGACCAATCACCTCTCCTGAGATGCTCAGGTCATCCATGATCTCCATTTCTTCAGACCGGTGCTTCAGGGTCATGTGGTTTTTATTTTGAGTAGCATACTCTCCAGCGTGAGGCCAGGACCAAAGGCAAAACTGAGAATGTTTTTATGCTCATCCTGATTTGAAATATTCTTCATCAGTCTTTGGAGCACGAAGAGCACCGTAGGAGAAGACATATTTCCGTAGTTTCTCATTACCTCATAGGCATGGACGTTTTGGTCTCTGGAAATTCCCAGCTCTTCTTCTATCACTTCGAGAATTCGCTTCCCTCCCGGGTGTATGGCGAAGTAATCAATGTCTGAGAGGTTTAATGATAACTGACTCAAAAGCTTCTGTGTAAGGGAGGCAATACCCGAGCGTATGACCTCTGGTACTTGCACGGAGAGTTTCATTTCAAAACCAAAATCCCCAATGTGCCAGGCCATATCTGGTTTCCCGGAGGGCGCCAGGTCCGCATGGAAGGCCGCCATGGCCAACTGCGTTTTGTTTGGGTCTTCACCTTCCACGAGTACAGCAGCGGCCCCATCACCAAAAAGTGTGTTGGAGAGGAGGCTGTCTTCGGCATCATTTTTTAAAACATGAATGCTACAGAGCTCCACTGCCACAATCAATACTTTGTGCCCGGCGTTGTTCCTTACGATCTGGTCTGCGATTTTCAGGGCATTGAATGCAGCGTAGCAGCCCATGAAGTTGATGGAGGTACGCTGCGTGGTTGTTGGGAGCTTCAGTCGTTCTATCAGGTCAATGTCGAGGCCCGGCGCATACATACCCGTGCAGCTTACCGTGATCAGATGAGTAATTCCTGTGGCTTCAGTCGTGCCCAGGCAATCCTGAACGGCACTGATGGATAACTTAATGGCTTCCTGCTCATACTTTTTCATTCGCTCTCCTACCTTTGGGAAGGGTTCCAGGTTATGAGCGTTGGGGAAAAAAGTAAAATCTGTTGGGTTTTTGCCGAAATCCTCGATCACGGAATGACGGTACTGAATCCCGCTGGCCCTGTAAAGTAATGTGAGTAATTTTTCTTTCTCCGGTTTTAGCCCCAGGTGTTTTGTCATGAAAAGCGCAATGTCAGACTGGCTGATGCGATTGGCGGGGACTGCGGTACCTATGGAGGAGATGAATGAAGACATAAGGCTGTATGAGTAATAATAACTAACTTTTGCGAGGTTCTTACTATCCGATGAAAAAGTCCACTTTCTTACATCTCCGAATACCCTTTTCGTTTTTTTTGTCGCCGGTTTTCTTTTTTGCTACGGCGATCGTCTCTGGGTACAACACTGAAAATTTCTGGCTTGTTTTCATCATTTTGCATTTTCTGCTGTATCCGGCCAGCAATGGCTACAATAGTTACTTCGACAAGGATGAAGGGAGCATTGGTGGGCTGAAGCATCCACCGAAGGTTACCCAAGAGCTATTTTATGCCTCCTGGGCCATGGATGTTCTTGCCATCGGTCTTGGCTGGTCCATTTCATGGCAGTTTGCCGTGATGCTGCTGGTGTATGGGCTGGTGTCCAAGGCATACAGTCATCCATCCATTCGGTTGAAGAAAATGCCCATCATCGGGTGGCTGGCCGCGGGTGTTTTTCAGGGGTATTTTACTTTTCTTATGGTGTGTCTGGCTTTCAGCGGGCCTGAGGTCATTACTGAGTTGAAAGTCCAGTTTGCCGGAATTCTCAGCACGCTTCTGCTTTTCGGCTCCTATCCAATGACGCAAGTATATCAGCATGATGAGGATGCCCGCAGAGGGGATCGCACCATTAGCCTTATTTTAGGAGTCTTGGGTACTTTTCATTTTACGGCCTTGTTTTTTTCGGTGTCCGTATTGCTCTTTGCATTTTTCTTTCAGCTGTACTACGATACACAAGTGGTATTTTTATTTATCCTGGCGCTCTCCCCTATCCTGCTATTTTTCCTGGTCTGGTACATGCAGGTGAGAAAGGACCCAAACAATGCAGACTATCAGCGGACGATGTGGTTAAACTTTATTTCGGGGGCTTGTCTGAATATTTTTTTCATCTGGTTGATTGCTAAGTAAAAGGCTCTCCGTGGGTTTGACGAATGAGTGCCCGGGCCATGGGTTTCATATACTTTCCGGTGAATACTGCCAGCTCGGAGGCCTGACCTTTTCCAAAAAGACCCTGAATCTTGCGGCCGGCCCACAGTCGGGTGGCAAATTGCTGATTCCAGGTGTGGAGGTAGCGGGCTTCTATAGCGGGTAGGTCAAAATGATCGCCGGTTTTGTTGGTGAGGATGATCTCCGAAAGAAGACTGGCCGCATGTATGGCCATGGCCATGCCATTGCCGCAAAGGGGTGTGATCATTCCGGCGGCATCCCCAGACATGAGGAGGTGTTCGTAGATCGGTTCTTTTTTGACAAACGTGATTTCATTGATCACCTCCGGGGTGGAGAAAAGAAAGTCACTATTTTGGAAAAGGTGTCTCAGCTTTGGGTTTCTAAAGAGCACTTCATTTTCCACTCCTTTGATGCTTCCGTGTTTGCGCACCTGATCGCGGTGCACCATGTAGCAGAGATTAAACTTATCGCCTTCAATTTTACTCACGCCGCAGTAGCCGCCCTCAAAATTATGCAGGGCGATCAGGTTGTCTGGAAAGTCTGTTTTCACATGGTATTTTACCCCCACATAAGGGGAGTGTTCTTTGATAAAGGGACGACTGAGTGTCTGATCAAGTTTGGCGCGCTTACCATGAGCCGAGATCACAAGCCGGGATTCATATTGCTTATTCTGGTCGGTTTTTACCAGAAAATGCTCCCCCATGAAAGTGGCATCCAATACGCGGGTTCCTTGTAAGATCTGCGTTCCGGACTCCTGTGACTTTTGGGCCAGCCACTGATCAAAGACAAAGCGACTGATTCCGAAGCCTCCCAAATCGAGTGGAGCAGTAAAGGATCGGCCTTTGGTGGATGAGATTTGTAATTGGTGGATCGAAGGAGGCAGAAAATGAGCAGGAAAGAGATCGTGGGCTTCCAGAAAGGGAATCACTTCATTCGAAACGTACTCCCCGCATACCCGGTGAAAGGGAAAGACATTTTTCTCCAGAAGGAGCACATCCAGCCCCGCTCTTGAAAGCAAAATACTATTGATCAGGCCGGACAGGCCCCCACCTATAATGATGATGTCGTGCATTCGTTGCTGCTATGAGTAAAAGTTAACAACCATACTCATATCATTCGTTTCAGGCGAAATGTTTTTTTCATTTTTCGTCCATCACGCCAAATGACGAGCCGTATTTTCAAGCCATCCTTTTTTCTGAGCATCGCGTTGATTTCGGAGACAGAAGAATTCTGGAGGTTGAGTCCGTTGATTTTGAGAATGACATCTCCCCGCCTAATGTCGACTTCCGTAGCCGGTGTATCCTCATTCACGTCTGACACTACCAGGCTGTCAAGTTTTTTACCTTCTGCCGCAATAATCATCCCACTCATATTGGCCTCAAAAGCGTCATTAAAAGTTTGCCCTTTGCGCAGGTAGAGGGTTTCGTTTGGATAATCGAAAGTAACATCAAATCTTGAAAGCAGGTCACCCCCTAGGGTCCCATGCCTGGATCCCCGTTTGATGGCTTTGATGTAGGCTCCGCTGATGGGGATGGATACCAGTACATCCTCAAAGGAAAAGTCCCCAATGAGACAAGTGTTCATGCGCCCGAGGTGCCCTGGAATTTCACCTCCCAGGCCGTGTCCCAGTCTGGTGAGGATCACTTTTTCTGGTCGCTTGAGATCATCTGTATTGTCCACATCTAATAGTAAGGCATGGCTGGCACCAGAATCGACCATGAGCTTCACTGTATCTTTTTTACCATCCTGGGTAATTTGCATATTGATAAAAGGCTTGGTATTGTAAACGGTCATTGGGATGGCCGTGTCCCACTTTCTGGGCTTGAAGGACTCCGGGCGGTAGATCCGCAGGATCCTTTCATCATAGTCTATGTTGATCACAAACCGATTGAACACTTCGTAACCAATGATCCCATAGATTTCCTCTCCAAGGTTTTTGTTCAGCTCCAGATAGTCTTCTTTGAGCACCAACATATTCAGCCCTTTGCCTTGTATGCCGCCGGGCATAGACATGCGGATACCCGTGGCTACAAATGCCTGAAGGGAGTCGATCAAACCGGGCCCTTGTATCTGAATGTCGCGCACGTAAGTGAGACCCAGAATGTCTCCAAAAACCTTTTCGGTAAGTATCGCGGATTCTGCTCCCGTGTCCAGAATAAATTTGAGGGTAAGGAAATTATTGATGGTGATGGGGATGACGATCAGGTTGCTGTACTGCTCAAACTTGATCTCCACCATATTGACTCCATCTGGCATGAAAAACCCAATGCGCTCTTGAGAGGAGGCACGTGTGCCCATCATGCACCCGAGGATGAGTACCAACAACAAACGCTTAGAGAATGGGATGAAACGTAGCCAGGTTAGGAGCATATAATCTTCAAACAACAAATAACCACCAATCCCTAGTGATTGATGGATCAAATGGGTCTGATAGTAAATTACTTAAAAAACCACGAATCAAAAAGGTGTGATTTTCCGCTTGTTGTCTTGTCCTTAGTCAAAAAGATTGGTGATGTCCTCCTTGCTGAGGCTCTTCACAAAGCTCTCCTCTATGGTGATGAGGTTTTGCGCAAGCTTCAGTTTGGACTGTTGTAGTTTGAGGATCTTTTCTTCTACAGTGTCTCTGGCGATAAACTTATAGGTGAAGACTTTATTGGTCTGACCAATCCTGTGGGCCCTATCCACGGCCTGGGCCTCTATGGCGGGGTTCCACCAGGGATCCAGCAGGAATACATAGTCCGCTTCCGTGAGGTTGAGGCCAAGTCCTCCGGCTTTCAGGGAAATGAGAAATATGCGGATGTTTTCATTGTTTTGAAACTTCTCCACCTCTGCCTTTCTGTCCTTCACAGATCCATCGAGGTATGCATAAGGGATGTTTTCTGCCTGGAGATACTGCTCCACGATTTTCAGGTGCTTTACAAATTGGCTGAAAATCAAAATTTTGTGATCCTTGCCCAGCGCATTGGATACCATGTGGGTGATGTCTTCAAACTTACCAGAGTCGCCTTCATAGGTCTCATCCACCATGCTCGGATGGTTGGCAATTTGTCGCAATCGGGTAAGACCTTGCAGGAGGATCATTTGAGATTTTTGAAGGCCATCTTGTGCAATGAGGTCCAGTATTTTGTTTCGGTAAGCATTTTTCTCCCGATCATAATATTCTCGCTGCTGCGCAGAAAGATCACAGTAGTGGACGTTTTCCACTTTTTCGGGCAGGTCTTTGGCCACTTGAGTTTTTTCTCTTCTCAGAATAAATGGCTTGATCAGTGCATTGAGGCGACGCATTTTGGCCTCATCCTTGCGTTTTTCTATAGGAATCTGATACTCCGTTTTGAAGAACTTCTCGGTACCAAGTAGCCCCGGATTCACAAAAGACATCTGTGACCAAAGGTCTAGCGTGCTGTTTTCTATCGGCGTGCCGGATAGAATGAGTTTTCTACGTGACTTCAACTCCCGCACGGACTTGGAGATGATGGAGTCCGGATTTTTGATGGCCTGAGACTCATCCAGGATGATGTAGTTGAAATAGAACTGCTTGAGCAGGTCAGTATCTATCCGGGTGATGCCGTAGCTGGTGATCACCAGGTCGTAGCGGGCAAAACGCTCATGATTCTTGTTTCGGTTGGTACCGGTGTAGTTGAGTATTTTCAGGCCTGGAGCGAACTTTCCGGCTTCCATCTCCCAGTTGTAAATGAGGGAAGTGGGCATCACCAGCAGGCTGGTGGAGCCGTTGTCTTTTTCCTTTTCACCCTGCAGAAGGGCCAAAGTCTGTACGGTTTTTCCCAGACCCATATCATCTGCAAGGCAGCCACCAAAACCATACTGGTTCAGGAAGGACAGCCAGTTGTAGCCTGCCTGCTGGTAGGGACGAAGGGTTCCTTTAAACTTGGCGGGAACCGGCGTGTCTTCTATTTCATCGAAATCCAGCAGCTTTTCCAGCTTTCTGGTCATGGCCACTTTGGCGTGGTTGCCGTCTTTGAGGTCTTTGACCAGGGATACGTGGATTTTGTTCAGCGTGATGTTATCCGCTCCGTTGCTGGAGAATGCAAACAGATCACTGTACTCGGTTACCCAGTTGTCTGGGATGATGGCGTATTCACCATTGGGCAGTTTGAACTCGCTTTGCTTGTTGAGTACGTACTGTCGAATGGTGGTAAAGGGGATTTCAAATTCTCCAAAATGGATGACCGCTTTGATATCGAACCAATCAATGTTTTCAGTGATTTCGAGGTTAAAATCGGTGGAGCCTACAAAATACTTTTTTACCGAAGCGTCGCGCTGGTCTATGATGAAACCCTGCTCACGCAGTGTAGCCAGGTTGTCATTGAGCCACGACATGGCATTGGTTTTGCTTAGCGTGGATCTGGAGCTCTTGAGAGGCAGGCCGGAGTTGGTCAGGGTATCGATGAAGCTCTTCTCTTGTGTGGAGTCCCTTCGCACCCTGTGAAAAATGTAATCATCTTCCTGCTTTTCTACAGAGACACTCACTTTTTTGAGTTTGTCGGCTTTGTAGGAATACGTGCCATAGCGGAAGCTCAGTTCGAATAGGATTTTGGAAACATCCGCACTGGTACCGTTGGTCTTGGGAGTATCAAACAAAGTGCCTGTGCTTTGTGAGGCAGAAGCCAGTTCGGAAAATGACAGCACCGGGGTGGGCAGCAGTTTTTCGGACTTGATCTCAAAACCCTGGGCATACACGTCGAATGATGCAATGAGGGGGGCCACAAACTTTCGATAATAGGTCTCCTCTACATTTTTCGGGATGAGGATAAATTTTTTATTGAAAAAGGGCTTTAGCTTGTTACCATTCACCTCCTGTTCGAAGGTGAAGAGGGTATCATCTACCACCATCCAGGCGGGTTCTTTACACAGAAGATAGCTTTCGTTTTGAAAAAAGTGAACCTTCTCTTCCTTGAGTTTGATGGTAGGAAAATAATGGGTGTTTTCTTCATTTCTCCTGAAATGAAAAAGGACTGTAGCCTTCTCATCCGAAATGGTAATCTTTTTCCAGGTGGGCTCTCCGTCTTTGCCCATTTCAAATAGTTGCTTGCCATGAATAAGTGAAAGCACCTTGGATCGGCGAATTTCCAGGTATCGGTCTATCTCATCCTGTAGGATTTTATCACCCGCTTTTTTATCGTAAACCTTCAGAAAAAACTCATCGAGCTTCATCTTCTTTTTCTGGAAATGATTGAATACAGCCTTTTGCTGCATCTGATCCATGGTCTTGATCAGCTCATAGTCGGCTGCATCCAGTCCCTCATCAAATTCTTCGGCGTTTTGGGCAGAGATGTTTTGATGTGAATAAGTCAAATTTCCTTTGTCGTTGATCTGCACGACAAATGACTCAAACAAGAAACCGAGGTACTCATGCTCGAAGAGTGAATAGACAATTTGAAAAGGCTGATCAGGGGCTACTTTCATATCGTTTGCAACTGGGCAAATTTCGAAACTAATAAAAAAGGAATTAAAAATCACTACGCGCGCAAAGAAGAGATTCTTAAGTTTTTACTGACGATAATTAGAACGCTCTCTTTGGGAAGAGGAGGACGAAGTTAAAAATCACTGTAGATCAGTCATCGCAACGCTTTTGGAGGCGCTGAGTGCCGGCTGTATGGAGGTGACGATGGTGATGACAATGATGGACAAAACGGTGAGGAGAACATCGAGCCATTCCACTTTCACAGGGTATGCATCGATGATGGCGGTCTGCATGCCCATGGTGACCAGACCAAACTCCTGCTGTACGAAACTAACCAGGAGGCCCAGAAGTAGTCCGGTAAAAGCACCCGTGAAGGCAACTATACAGCCTTCCAGTAGGAATATTTTGGTGATGAGGCCACGGGTGGCACCCTGGGCAGACAGTATGGCCACGTCTTTTTTCTTATCAAGCACCAGCATATTGAGCGAGAAGAAGATGTTGATGGAGGCTATGGCGATGATGATGGAAAACGTGAGAAACACGAAGAATTTTTCATAAGACAACACCCTGTAGAGGTCGCCGTGAATCTCGTCGTTGGATTGTACCAAAAAGGAAGACCCGAGTAAATCCTGCAGTCTTTTCTTCACCTTATTTGGGTCGGCTGAAGGAGCAAGCTGAAGCTCCAGGAGATTCCGCTTGCCTTTTTTGTTGAAGAGCTCTTCGGCAAATCGTATGGGTACGTAGACCAGGTTTTCATCATAGGATTTTTCCACTGCGAAGACCCCACCGGGCAGGATGTTCTTCAGACGATACATTTTCTCAGGATTGAGCATACCCGGGCGCACTTCGTCAGGGAAGTACATCTGTATGGTATAAAAGTCGTTTTTGGGGTTGATGGACAGGTCATATTGTACGCCTCTGCCTACGATGGCGTAGGAGATGTCGTTGGAGGTAAGCTTGAGATCCCCGAACACGAGGTAGTCTTCCAGGCGACCCTGCTCTATAAAGCTTTCACTCACGCCCTTCACCCTGGCCACGCGCTGAGCATTGTTGTATTTGATGAGCACATTGTCCTCCAGTACCTCGGTGATGCTCACAATTTCTTCGAGGGAGTTTACTTTATTACTGATGTCGGGCCCATAGACAAAAGATTTCCCCACATTGGCTGACACCACCAGGTTGGGATCTACGGTGCCATAGAGGTTTCGCAGCAGTCCCTCCAGACCATTGAAAACTGAAAGTACGATGATCAATGCCATGGTACCAATGGCCACCACCAACATAGAAATGATGGAGATCACATTGATGAAGCTTTTCTTCTTTTTAGAGAGAAAATATCTTTTGGCAATGAAATAGGCAAGGTTCACTCCTCTTCTTCGGTTTCGTCTGCGGGGGGAATGTTCAAACCATCGATGAGCTGATCCATGCGGGAGGCTCGCTCTTCGGTATCGTCATGGAAAAACGCCAGCTCAGGGGTCACCCGAACCTGCTTTCCTATTCTGTTGCCCAGGTGCTTTCGGATTTCGCTTTTCTTTTCGTTGAGGTTAAAGAAAACGTCTTCTGTATTTTGGATGGGAAATACGCTTAGAAAGATTTTGGCAAAGCCCAGATCCGGTGACATCTCTACCGCGGTGACTGTCACCAGGCTATGCCCAAAATAATGCCGGGTGTCGCGCTGAAAGATCTCGCTAAGGTCTTTTTGGATTTGCCTGCCGTACTTATGTTGTCTTTTGTTCTGTGTCATTGGTGCAAATATCCATAATATACAGGAAGGTGTACATGCCTGTCAACGTTTTGTCAGGTATAAGGGCCTCTATTATTTAGCAGGAAGCTATAGAAAGCACTCTCCTCCACCAATTTATTTGTTAATTTCGAAACGCAAAACAGCCAGACTTCATTTCAAATTGCTGCAATTTTTTAGAATCAACGATCCGTACAGGATGATTTTTGTTTTCCTGATCCTGGTAGCGATCAGAGTGACATGGATCATCGCAGGGCTGCCGCTCTCACTCCCTGAGTTGAAGTGGCTGCTGGTGGGCGAGCGCCTGAGCGATGGGTTCACCATGTATAAGGACCTTTATGACCACACCGGGCCGCTGGCCGCATTTATCTACAAGTGGTTAGACTTTGTCTTTGGTCGGAG
This sequence comes from Marinoscillum sp. 108, assembly GCF_902506655.1. Lineage (NCBI taxonomy): Bacteria > Pseudomonadati > Bacteroidota > Cytophagia > Cytophagales > Reichenbachiellaceae > Marinoscillum > Marinoscillum sp. 108. Next base: position 27,812 of record NZ_LR734819.1, read on the forward strand.
CAGATGGGTTCACCTGGTCGTCAGCACTTTTCTGGTGACGGTGCAGGCTGGTATTTTCAATCGAATCTTGCTTAAGAATAAGGCCTATGATGAGAATGGCTACGTCCCGGCTTTTTTGTACATCGTGCTAATGTCTTCGGTCATGGACTTTTTTGCACTATCTCCACAGCTCATGGCCATCACTTTTATCCTGCTGTCACTCAATCATATTTTTCGGCGAATCGATAATGTGGTGACTGATGAGCTTTTTCTGCTTTCGGGGATTTACCTGGGAGTGGCCACATGCTTCTATCTGCCTGCCGCGGTATTCTTCGTGATCTTTTTGCTCAGTTTCATCTTGTTTTCTTCTGCCGTGCCCCGCAGATTACTCCTGCTGGTCTATGGAGCCGGGGTAGTGTTTGTCGTCATCTGGGCCTATTTTTTCTGGTTTGGGGCGGGCAGAGATTTCCTGGATGACTTTTTCGTGGAGGGTGTAAGTAAGGCCAGAATTTTTTACGTGAGCTTTATGGAACTCCTGGGTATTGGCGGATTTCTCCTGGGTGTCACCTTACTTTCTCTGACCGTACTGTTTTCGCTCAGAGTGACCAATTATCAGCAGAAGATGCAGCAGGTGATGGTTTCATTCATGCTGGCGGCGTTTCTCGTGGTCCTTTTTTCAAGGGATTTGATGAGTGCTGATTTGATCTTTTTTGTGCCGACGACTACTTTCTTCCTGGTTCATTATTTTTTAGGACTAAGGCGCAAAGTCTGGAAAGTGCTGATGCCGTATCTGATGGTAATAGGGTTGCTTGTATACCCCAATGTGTGGCTCAGAAATAATCCACCGAGCGGGCTACTGGTAAAACCTTCGGAAGTGAAAGTGCCCGGAAACCGGCTGATGGGCCTTGGCCTGGATGTGGCCGATTATCAGGAGTATGTACTGGCAGGCCCTTTTTTGGATGCAGAGGTCAGCAGAAAGAAGATGGAAGATCTCCACTATTATGATGAAGCTTCCGGTCTGTTTGAAACCCTGGAGCAATCTGCTCCGGATGCCATCATCGATCAATGGGGAGACATGGCGCAGATATTTGAAAGATTCCCGGTATTCAGTGCCCATTATCAGGAGACTTCACCCGGCGTTTATCTTCGGGTGGATTGAAGCGGTTGGATAAGCGTCTGCCTGTTCGTAGCGAATTTTAGAACGTCAGCAACTGATTTTATCCACTCGCCTTTGGTGTCTACCTCCTTCAAACTCGGTGGTGAGGAAAGTTTTTACAATGGACTCTGCCAGTTCATAGGCAGTCCACCGTGCAGCGATGCAGACCACGTTGGAGTTATTATGCTGTCGGGTCACGGCAGCCAGGTCGGTATCCCAGCACAGCGCCGCTCTTATTTTCTGGTGTTTGTTGGCAGTGATGGTCACTCCCTGACCCGAACCACAGATCAGTATTCCAAACTCGCAATCGCTTTTTTCAATGGCCTCACAGGCCGGGTGCACAAAATCAGGATAATCCGCCGAGTCAGCATTGAAGGGCCCGAAATCGGTTACTTCATATCCTTCTGATTGGAGCCATTTTACTAATTTCTCTTTGTGATAATATCCGGCATGATCTCCGCCTATGGCTATTTTCTTACTCATCGCGTTTCTGAATTTCCGTGGTTTCGAGGAGCTCTCTTCTGGTCACCCTTCTGGAGATAAAGATACTTACTTCATACAATCCCAATAGGGGAATTGCGATCAATATCTGACTGAAAGGATCAGGAGGGGTGAGCATGGCCCCCAAAATCAAAATAACTATAATGGCATGACGCCTGTAGGTCTTTAAAAGTTCCGGCGTGACCAGACCGGCTTTGGTCAGAAAGAACACCACTATGGGAAGCTGGAACAATATACCGCAGGCCAAGATGAGCGTGATGACCGTAGACACATAGGATATGATGTCAAACTCATTCATGATGCTTGGGTCCAGCCGATAGTTGGACAAAAAGTTGATCGAAATGGGAGTGACAATGAAATAGCCAAAGAACACGCCCATCAAAAAGAGGAGACTCACGTAAAATGTGGCACCTCTGGCTGCCTTACGCTCTTTGGGGTAAAGTCCGGGTTTGACAAAACGCCAGATTTCCCAGAAGGCATATGGAAATGCGCAGATAATACCAATCACAAAGGAAGAAGTGACGTGCATGGAAAACTGACCCGTCATCTGCCGACTCTGAATGATGAATGGGAGTTCATCGATACAAAGGGCCGGGGACTTGAGCATTTCTGATAATCGACAAAGGGCCTCGTAAGTCCAGAAGTCGACCCGGCTGGGGCCTAAAATAATGGTATGAAAAACCAAAGTTTTAGCAGCAAAAGCCGCGATGGCAAAAACCATTATAGCAATAAGCGACCTGATCAGATGCCACCGGAGTTCCTCCAGGTGATCCAAAAAGGTCATTTCTTGTTCTTCATCCTCAACTTGATCCAGAGGCATATATCTTATGCGTAAAGCGGGAAGTCATTCATCCAGGTGTTCACACTGGATTTCACATCTGCAAGGGCTTCATCATCCGTATGGTTGGTGATTACCTTGTCTATCAGGTCCACAATTTTTTCCATATCGCTCTCCATCATGCCACGGGTAGTAATAGCCGCAGTACCCACACGCATGCCAGAGGTGATAAAGGGTGATTTGTCATCAAAAGGCACCATGTTTTTGTTCACAGTGATGTCCGCCTTGATCAGTGCGTTTTCGGCATCTTTTCCTGTCAGCTCTTTGGACCTCAGGTCTATGAGCATCAGGTGGTTGTCCGTGCCTCCCGAGATAAGGTCATAGCCTTTCTTCACAAAGGCATCAGCCATCACCTTAGCGTTTTTCTGCACCTGCATGATGTAGGTCATGTATTCATCAGATAAGGCTTCACCGAAAGCCACGGCTTTGGCTGCAATGATGTGCTCCAAAGGTCCTCCTTGTGTGCCGGGAAATACCCCGGAGTCCAGGATAGAACTCATTTTACGAATGGTTCCCTTGGCCGTGGTAAGGCCAAATGGGTTGTCAATGTCTTCGCGCACCATGATGAGTCCGCCACGAGGACCTCTCAGGGTCTTGTGGGTGGTGGTAGTAACGATGTGGCAGTGATCAAGCGGGTCATTGAGCAACCCACGTGCGATAAGCCCTGCCGGATGAGAAATGTCCGCAAGCAATACGGCACCTACTTCATCAGCAATTTCGCGGAAGCGCTCATAATCCCAGTCTCTGGAATAGGCCGAGGCACCACAGATGATCATCTTGGGTTTGATTTGCCTGGCTTTCTCTTCCACTCTGTCCATGTCGATCAGGCCAGTGTCCTGCTCCACGCCATAGAAGTTGGCCTGGTAATATTTTCCTGAAAGATTCACTGGTGAGCCATGCGACAAGTGGCCGCCATGTGACAGGTCAAACCCAAGGATTTTATCGCCAGGGTTGAGACAAGCCAGGAATACAGCAGCATTGGCTTGTGCACCTGAGTGAGGTTGTACATTGGCCCAGTTGGCACCGAAAAGTTCTTTGATTCGCTCTATGGCCAGGGTCTCCACTTCATCCACTACTTCGCAACCTCCATAATAGCGTTTCCCAGGTAGTCCTTCGGCGTATTTGTTGGTGAGCACACTACCGGCAGCTTCCATTACCTGCAGAGAAGTGAAGTTCTCAGAGGCGATGAGCTCGATGCCTTCGTTTTGTCTTCTTTTTTCCTGATCTATTAGGGCAAATAGTTTGTCGTCTCTTTTCATGGTTAGCTTTAGGTTTTACCTGGTGGGAAAGTCTTTTTTAATTCCTCTTTAGAACGAAGCGCCAAAATTAGTCGATGACCCCCACTTTACCAATGTCATTTTTACTCGTATTTGTGACAGTGTTGGGTTATTTTAGCTTTTTACTTTGTGTTTTGTGAGATGCTAGAAGAGTTTAGAAAAGAAATAGACCAATTGGATGATGAGCTGATCAAGTTGCTCAACAAGCGGATGGATATCGTGCAGGAGGTGGGCAAACTGAAGCGATCAGATAAGTCTGCCATCTATCGGCCAGAGCGGGAAAAGGCGATTATCGATCGCCTCACGGCCAATAGTCAGGGGATACTGAACAGAGCAGCCATTGAGGCTATCTTCTTCGAGATTTTTGCGGTAAGCAGAAACTACGAACTCCCCGAGCGTATTGCCTATCTGGGTCCGGAGGGAAGCTTCACGCACCAGGCTGCTGAGAGCAGGTATGGCGCCATGAGCGATTACATCCCACTGGATTCCATCACCTCTGTATTTGAGTCTGTAAAAACTTCGCGGGCCAGATTCGGTGTGGTACCAATAGAGAACAATCAGGAAGGTACCGTGCAGGAAACCATCGATCTACTGGCCCAGCATAAGCTGAGCATAGCCGCTGAGATTGTCTTGCCCATTCATTTCGCCTTTGCCTCTAAGGAGGAAAACCTGGAAAACATCAAAACCGTCTATTCGAGAGACATTGCCTTCCGGCAGTGTAAAAACTTCCTGAATGACTACTTTAAACACCCAGTGAAACTGGTGCCTGTAAGCTCTACCAGCCGAGCCTGTCAGATTGCAGGGGAGGAAGATGGAGCAGCGGCTATCTGTGCGCCTATCGCTGCCAGACAGTATACCTTACCTATCCTTTATAGCAATATTCAGGACTCGGCAGATAACCAGACCCGGTTTTTGATTATTAGTCAGAATTTCGTCAACCAGGTAAGTGGGCAGGATAAAACCTCGGTGATTGCTAACCTGCCTGATGAGCCCGGATCTTTGGTGAGGTTCTTACAGAATTTCCAGAATGCTGGAATCAACCTTTGTAAAGTAGAAAGCCGGCCTGCTAAAGAAGGTACTACCTTCAAGTATGTATTTTTTGTGGAGTTCGAAGGACACTTTAATGAACCAAAGGTTCAGAATACCATTCAACCCTACAAAAACAACATCACGTGGCTGGGGAGCTATGTGCAGCTGTGCTAGAGAAGGTTAGTTAGCGATTTTGAACAGTATGAATAGCTGGGTGTACTGATTGAACAGATTCTTTCGATCGATGATGGCATCTTGATTCGAGATTTGCGAAAGTGCAGTATTGTACCGAATCCCTAAATCCATAAAATAAGAAACGGACAGACTGGCTCCTATTGCGGCCGATACTTCCCACCGTTTATCATAGGTGGAGATGATGTTTTGACGGGTCGAGTCATTGGCGAGGTTTTTAGCACTTAGAAGCCTGGCAATTTCTACTCCCAGACTCAGTTTTAGTCTTTTTACAGGATATACATCCAGCAGCACTGGCATATTCAGGTAATGAAACTTATAATCGAGTGTGTCATGATCTATTTGGGTACCCTTGAGGATATAACCTGGCTCCAAGGAAAACCCAATGGGCAGGGATCGCATTTGAGTAGAAAGGACAAACGCGCTACTAAAAGTGTTTCTAGGGCTCAGGCTCACATTTCCGGAGTTTTCACCTTTCAAAGCGGTCTTGTTATACCCTACTTTCCACCCAAAGTAGGATTCCTGGGCGAGCATATGGAATGATAAGAGCAGGACGAAAATAAAACCGACAAGTCTGGAGCGCATATGCAGCGGATTGAAGTAAATGAATCAAAATTATTTATCGCTGGTGAAGATAAAAATATTTCCTTTGTGTGAATAACACCAAAACCTTTGGCCAAATCTAAAACTACATTTTATTGTCAGAACTGCGGAGCCAACTCCGCCAAATGGGTGGGCAAATGCCCTGCCTGCGGGGAGTGGAATACCTATGTAGAGGAGATTGTGACCAAAGGGAGCTCCACCGAAAAGGAGGTGTGGGAAGATGCCAGTGCCCCTCGCAATCAGCCGCGCAAGATTCAGGATGTCGTCTACGACGAGCATCAGCGCATAAAGACCCCTACCGGAGAGCTAAACCGGACGCTGGGTGGTGGCATTGTTCCCGGATCGCTGGTATTGATTGGGGGAGAGCCCGGAATCGGCAAGTCTACCCTGTTGCTCCAGATGGCCATCAGGATGAAAACCACCAAGGTACTCTATGCCTCAGGGGAGGAAAGTCTGGATCAGATCAGAATGCGGGCGGAGCGCATTGGTATCCAGGCCGAAAACTGTTTTCTTTTGGCCGAGACATCTCTGGCCAATATTTTGAACCATGCTGCGCAGCTCAAGCCGGAGATTCTGATCATCGACTCTATCCAGACCTTGCATACGGAAACAATCGAAGCCTCGGTAGGCTCTATCTCACAGGTGCGGGAGTGTGCAGGTAAATTGATGAAATACGCCAAACAGACCAATGTCCCTGTTTTTCTGATTGGACATGTGAATAAAGACGGAGCGATTGCCGGCCCAAAGGTGCTGGAGCATATGGTGGATACGGTCCTGCAGTTCGAGGGAGACAGGCATCTTTCATACCGGATTTTGCGCACTTCCAAAAACCGCTTCGGTTCTACTTCCGAGATTGGCATTTATGAAATGCGGGAGACGGGCCTCCGTGAAGTGACCAACCCGTCTGAGGTATTGATTTCACCAAGAGACGGCTTTTTGAGTGGGGTAGGCATAGGCGCTACTCTGGAGGGAAACAGACCCTTGTTGATAGAGGTGCAGGCATTGGTGAGCCCGGCGACCTACGGTACACCGCAGCGGAGCACTACCGGCTTTGACGGAAAAAGGCTGAATATGCTGCTGGCTGTTTTGGAAAAAAGACTTGGAATCAGACTCAGCGCACAGGACATCTTTCTCAACCTGGCCGGAGGAATCAAAGTGAACGACCCGGCACTGGATTTGACCATTTGTGCGGCAGTATTTTCTTCATTTGATGACATTGCCATTCCCAGCTCTATCTGTTTTGCAGCGGAAGTGGGTCTCGGAGGAGAGATTAGAGCGGTGAATAGAATAGAATCACGGATTACAGAGGCCGCCAAACTAGGGTTTAAGCAGATTTATCTCTCGAAATACAATGTAAAAGGGATCGACACTTCTAAGTTTGACATAGAAGTGAAGGCATTTACCCGTCTTTCGGAGGCTTTTGAGGTGCTTTTTGCGCGCTAGTATCGCTCTTTGGGTGAGCGTTGTTTAAAACGATTCTTCTCCTTGGGGATGGGATCACCCTCAAACTCATAGTCACGCTTCTTCCTTCTTTCCTGCTTATTGATGATGGTGTAAATCCCCTCCTGACCCTTTACATCCACTTTTTGGCCAAGGAAGCTCTGGGTACCTGCTTTTGTCCTTTTGACTTTTGGTTTATTTGCTTCCATCATACTCTCCGGCTCCTTTTGGCCAATGATGAAGTTGATACCAAACCTCACATCAATGGCCTGGAATTTTGTGAGGTCATAGTTGACCACCTGATCTACGGCCAGATACATCTGTGCGGGTCCGCCTTTCAGTGCCAGAGCCGCCCCCATGTTGAAAAACTGCTGCGGAAGCTTGGTGACATTGACGGTCCCTACGAAAAATTTCCCGAAAGAATGTCTGTATCCCGCCCCTAAAAGAAACTTCATCTGACCCTGAATATACCTTGCACCCCCTGTGGCGATCACATCTCCCCCATTGTGCGCATGATAAGTCCAGCTCAAATACGCTTTCGGGCTGATAATGGTGGTATAAGGGTCGTCGGTTTCACTATTCCGGTTCTTAAACTTATTGATGAGGGAGTCCTCTATGGTCTGCACCAAATCCCCCGGATCTTTAAGGTCGATGCCTGAGTAAGTCATAGTGGTATCGGCAAGGGTATAATTCTTGATGTCCTCTTTCCACGAAATGAATCCAATATCTGCAATAGATCCTGAGATGGTATAATCAGGCCCCATGTTCAGGTTGAACCCCAGGTCAATGGCTGCGCCGCGATTGTTATTGGAGATGAGGTGAGTACCCAAATTGCCGGTATTCCCCTGAAAGATGTCCATTCCACTGGTGCGGAAGGTAGCATCGCGCATATCCAGACTGATGGAGTAGTCTTCTTTGTTAGTAGTAAGGTCGGCTGTGAAACCTCCAGGGGTGCTTCCATTGAGAAAACCCTGAAGATATTTAGCCCGAACGCCTACTGAGAGGTCACTCGAAATATTGGTGGAATAGCCCAATCCGAATTCCCTGAAATAGGTTGTGGATAACCTCGTCTTGCCTATTTTAACGGTTTCACCTTTAGATCCGGAGTTGCCTTTAATCAGGAATTCCATGAGAGATTTTGGGTATAAAAAATCCATCTCTATTCGCTCATTGGCATACAATGCCAGGGTAGACCCTCCTCTGGTGGTGATCCCAAGATGAAAGAGGTTAAAGGCAGTGGTCATGCTCACCATATTGTTTTTCTGCAGACTCTTAAGGTAGAGGTTCAGGTCTATTTCCTTTTGAACTTCTCCCTGTATGATGACATCCTTGTAATTGAATTTATTATTGAAATTCAAATGAATACCTGAAAGTACCGGAAGTCCTACGAACACCTTTCCCTCAGGAACCAGTGCCGGGTTGTAGTAGCTGTTCTGAAAGGTAGCGTTGCCAAGGTGATAGAAGGACAGACTGCTCTGAGCGCTGGAGGCAAGGGCACAGGCTACTACCAAGGAGAAAGTAACATAAAATCGCCTCATCATAGTTCAGTTTTTAGTTTTCCGACTACAGCCACTTTAATGTCGATTTTATAATCCGCCAGGATTTTCACGTAGACATCTCTGGTACCGGAAGTGGCGGGCGTATTCAAAATAATCCTTAACACAACTTTTGATCCGACCCGCAGTGCATCTACACCTTCGGCAGTGAGGTGGATGTCCTCCACGTGGCTTCGGGCCTGTGTCACCAGTCCCGCCTTATCGATAAAAGGAGTTTCCAGGACCAGTGCCTGTGGTATAGTATGGAGTGTGGAGTCCGACTTATCCCTGATCTCTACTTCTAATCTGGCTGAAAATGGAAGCCCATTCAGTGAGATGATTCGCATGGTCAGGCTTTCGGCCTCATCAAAGTCCAGTCCATCACCAAGACTAAAATCAATTTCGCGTGTGACATCCTTCAATGACAACTCCATAGGAAGCGAGATCTCAATGGCTGTGGAGATATAGCTATCATCCATCACAAAGTTCTGTTGGGTAGGGTCATCGGGGTTAGCAATTCCCGTGAGATTAAAACCGATGGACCTGGGAGAGGCCGCCAGCAAATCCCGCAAGGAAGAGTTTTGGCTATTGAGTGAGACGGTAGACTGAACAAACTGACCTGGAGACTTGGCCCCTTCCACTACCTGTGGTGTCACTGTGGCACTTCCACTCAGGTAGGTGGTATCCATTCCGCTGGCGGAGCTATCTGCGCCATAAAGTCCCTTGAATACGATGCCCATCGGAACCCCAAAAGTACTTTCAAAATGGAAGTTGATTTCCGGATCGCCAAACTTGAAGCCTGATTCGCCCAGGTCTTCAAAAAAGGCGATGTTGAGTACCTCGTTGCCCACTGCGAGGGTGTCCTGGCCAAACTTACCATATAGGATAGAAAAGGTCTGGTCGAGATAGCTGAGGGTCATATTCAGATAGTCTGTAGGGGAAGTGCTCTCTCCTGGACCAAGAAATACCGTGATTTGGGCATTCACCTGAAAAGTGTTACTGTCTCCTTCCGTGGAGAGCAGCGTTTTGTAACCATCCAGATCTCTGGATTCTTCGTAGTTGCCAAAACCACCCATGCTGCCTGCAAATGTCACGGGCTCATTTCCTGAGATTGACCGGGTGTTGGTAATGTCAAAGGTGAAATTGACATCACTGCCCATATTGGAATTTAAAGAAAGGACCAGGCTACCACCATTATAAAACACTGAGTCAAGAGCTTCATTATTTTCAGCCGGGTAGCTAAAGACCAATATGGTATCAATCACAGCTTGCAGGCTTTCCGGAGCAGGCCCCAGTGCCGGGATGCCAATCCTGGCCTGATTGCTAATGTCGTCTATGTTGATCACGTCCTCTCCTTTATTGAACTCAGCACTGTCAAAATAGGTGAGTTTTAGTAGGGAAGTACTGTCTTCATCCAGCTGGAGTGCTTTGTCCCCTATTTCGTTTAGGAGGTCACGCATGGAATAGGAGATATCACCAAGAGGCAAGGCTACCTCGCTGGTTAGAGTAGGTCCTTTGAGGTTGTCAAAATCAAGGTCATTGACATTACAACTCAGGCAAAAAAGGATCAATAGGGCGGAAAGTGATTTTTTCACGTTACTAAAATTGGCAAAATAAGTTTAAAGCAAAATGTTTTTCTTCTGTTTTTCGATGAATCCTGCGATTCCTTGCAGGCCCCCGGTGTGGATCAGGACTATTTTTGAGTTGGAAGGGAAATAATTAGTCTCAATGAGTTTAGTTACCGCAAAGTACATTTTTGCCGTGTAAATAGGATCAAAAAGCACATTGATTTTTTCTTTGGTGTCATTAATAAATGCCACCAGGTCGTCTGTTACCTTACCATACCCACCAAAATGCCATTGATCCATTAATTCGTAATTTTCAAATGGAATGTTGTGATGTTGGAGCATGTTCCTGAATTCTGAATGAATGAAATTCCCTTTAAGGGCGGAGATTCCGATCAGTTTACCCTCCCCGCTCATTGCTTTTAACAACCCAGCCATCGTACCCCCTGTACCCACAGAGGTGATTACATAGTCGAAAGATTGGTTTATTTCAGTCCATATTTCCTGACACCCCCGGATGGCCAGCTCGTTTGTGCCCCCTTCCGGCAGGATCAGATAGCCAGGGTGGATTTGTTGGAGTTGATGTTGGTTTTCCTTGAGTTGGCGGTACTCATTTCTGGAGACAAATTGGAGTTTCATGCCTTGGTCCGAAGCAAACCGAAGGGTGGGATTGCTGTCAGGCGACAGCTCATCACCCCGTATGATTCCAATAGAGGGGAGTTGATTCGCCGCACAGGCCGCTGCTGTGGCGGCTATGTGGTTGGAGTAAGCCCCCCCGAACGTGACAATGCCAGCGAGGTGGGATTCCCGGACATGGAGAAGATTGTATTTCAGCTTCCTCCATTTGTTGCCCATGATATGGGGATGAATGAGGTCATCACGCTTGATCCAGACTTCCAGACCCTTTTCTTCAAAGAGAGGATCATGAATTTGCCCAATTGGAGAAGGTATGCGAGCCATACAGCGAAGTTAGGTAAATTTGCCCCATGATTGACCCACAGGAAGAGCACCAGAACGAGGACTTGTTTGAGCATCACCACATTATAGCAGACCCTAAACAGGCCATACTGCGTGTAGACAAGTTTTTAATGGACAGGTTGCCCAACGTCACACGCACCAAGATTCAGTCTGGCATTAAAGATGGTTTTGTCAAAGTGAATGGGGAGTTGGTGAAGCCCAACTACAAAGTGCATCCGGGTGATTCCATACATATCTATTTGTCGGAGCCTCCCAGAGATGAGGATGTTGTCCCTGAGGACATTCCGTTGAATATCATCTATGAGGATAAATATCTCTTGATCGTGAACAAACCAGCCGGGATGGTGGTGCATCCGGCATATCAAAACTGGAGCGGTACCCTGGTGAATGCTCTGGCGTATCACTTTCAGAATCTTCCCGAAATGGAAGGAAACGAGGGTAGACCCGGGCTGGTACACCGGATAGACAAGGATACTTCGGGACTTCTGGTGATTGCCAAGACAGAAGCTGCCATGACCGGCCTGGCACGCCAGTTTTTTGATCACAGTATCGAACGCACCTACTATGCACTCGTATGGGGAGAGCCAGAACCCACTAAAGGCACCATTGATGTGTTTGTGGGCCGCAGCTTGAAGGATCGCCGGATCACGACTGCTTTTCCGGAAGGGGATTTTGGGAAAAATGCTGTGACCCACTATGAGACTGTGAAACAGCTGAGGTATGTCACGTTGCTCAAGTGTAATTTGGAGACTGGGCGTACTCATCAGATCAGGGCACATATGAAATACATCGGGCACCCACTTTTCAACGATGCCACCTATGGTGGCGACACCATTCTGAAAGGCACGGTATTTACCAAATACAAACAGTTTGTTCATAACTGCTTCAAAATGATTCCGAGACAGGCCCTCCATGCCAAGACCCTGGGCTTTATTCACCCCATTACCAAGGAGCCAATGCGCTTCGACTCTGAACTCCCCGAAGACTTCACCCAGGTGCTGGAAAAGTGGGAAAACTATGTCAATCACTACGATGAAGAACAATAATCCGATTGACAGGCATTTTTAGTATTTGGTGAGTTTGAGCACAGCTCTTTGCGGGATTTCTGAGAAAATTCAAACGAATGGATAGAATCGTTCGGGTTTTTTCAAAAACCGGGTGCACCCAAGATGAAAGCGTTATTCAGCACAATTGCAAATACTACAGTGGCATATTATGATTTTTGCATGAAATTGAGTAATTTATTACTATCTAATCAGCAAACAGATGGTAATTTGCGGAAAAATACAATCCATAGGGGTGTTCATTTCGGTTGTAGTTTTTCTTCCCTTGATGACCCACGCCCAAAGTGAAGTAAAAATTTATCAGGACGCAGATGCATACATGCGCCAGGAGAAGTATGACCTGGCAGTGGACGCTTTTCAGTACATTTCAGACCTCCCGGATGTCAAGTACAAATCCACCATCAGCGCTTTACTGAGCAAGAAGTACCGGTATCGGTCCATTGATACATATCTGGAGTTTGAAGCCGAGAAAGGCAAGGACCCACTGTACTACTATTGGCTGGGCAAGATTTACCTGAGAAGAAATATCCTCTCCAAGGCATCAGAGTATCTAAACCAGTTTCTTCAGATGTCTGAGGGCATGAATAAGCTGGACTCGTACCGCCAAGAGGCGCAGTTCAAACTGCAATTTGTCAATGCCGCTGAGACTTCCATGGCAGTGACACCACTCGAAAGCCCCATCAACTCCAACTTTGCAGAAATGTCCGGAGTATTGTTTGATGATGAGACTAGGCTCCTCTTTGCTTCGGATCGACTAGAGGAAGGAAAATTTGATATTTATGTGACGGAAAAGGGCCCTTATGGGTGGAACACGCCAAACGTGATTTCGCAATCACCCGTGGAGGTTGACCATCTCAACCTGCTCTATGTTCGGGGTACGTTTATGTACTACAATCAGCAAAGCAGCCAGCTCAACGAGATGGAAATTGGGGCGAAGGACTGGAAAGTGCTTTCTGCCGTGGAGACCCTGGATTTGGCCGGCGTTCAGCACATTTATATGAATAAGTATAAGACCCGTTTGATCTTTTCGAAACCCACAGAAGAGAATGGCCTGGAGATATTTGAGTCATTGAAGCTACGCTCTACCGGCGAATGGATGGAGCCGGTACTTATTTCTCCTCAGGTGAGTAGCAGATACAATGAGGACTACCCATATCTGACAGATGATAACAAGCGCCTCTATTTCAGCTCTGACCGACCCGGCGGACTAGGCAAGAGGGACATTTATTACTCGGAGTTTGATGACGTGAAGAATGTTTGGGGGCCTCCTATCAATGCCGGTATTCCTATCAATACTGTGGATGATGATTTTGATTTTAGGGTAAGCTCGGACAATGAAGCGGTATTCTCATCTGATCGGATTGAATCCACCGGAGATTATGACCTCTTTGTGTTGCAGGTGAAAAAGTGATTATCTGGCTACAATCATTTCCAGCAGATCATCCAGGTATTCCCGGTTATTGGATAGCCTGGGTACTTTATTTTGTCCACCTAATTTACCGCGCTTTTTCATCCAGTGATAAAAAGTGCCTTTGGCTACCAGATGTACCAGAGGGGCTACCAGCGCAATGTCTTTGTGACGCTTGGCGTCATAGTCAGAATTGATTTCGCGGAGTTTGGCATCCAATATTCGCTTGAATTGATCCAGGTCCTTTGGCTGTTTGTTAAACTCAATGATCCACTCGTGACAACCTCTGGTGCCTGCCTCCAGATAGCGTGGTCCGGCGGTGAAGTTCTCCATTTCCGCATCGGTTTGTTCACAGGCTTCAGCGATTGCTTCCTCTGCATTTTCTATGATCAACTCCTCGCCAAAAGCATTGATAAAGTGTTTGGTCCGCCCACTGATTTTGATCCGAAAGGGATCCAGAGAGGTAAACCTGATGGTGTCACCAATCTTGTACCTCCAAAGGCCGGAGTTGGTAGTAATGATGATGGCGTAGTTTTTTCCCAGCTCCACTTCGTCTAGGCTAATGGTCTTGGGCTGTTCACTGTCCCACTCTTCCTTAGGGATAAACTCGTAATAGATCCCATAGTCCAGCATCAGGAGCATTTCTTTTGAGTCTGTGCGATCCTGGATTCCGAAAAACCCTTCGGAGGCATTGTAGGTCTCCATGTAGCGCATGTTCGGAGAAGGAATGAGGCTATTGAAAAGCTTCTCGTATGGGGTGAACGCCACAGCACCGTGGATGAAGGTCTCCAGATTGGGCCACACCTCAAGGATAGAGCTTGCGCCTTTGATTTCCAGGATTCGCTCCAGGAGCACAATCGTCCAGGTGGGGACACCCGAGATGGAGGTCACATTTTCATCCAGGGTATAGTGTGCCATTTTTTCGATCTTCTCTTCCCATTCTTCCATCAGCGCAATATCCAGTGAGGGAGTTCTGACCATCTGGGCCCAGAAAGGAAGGTTTTTGATCAATACAGCCGAGACATCACCATAGTACGATTTGGCGTTTTTGTCAAACTGGTTTACCTGCTGGCTGCCGCCAATCACCAGGTTTTTTCCCGTAAACATCTTGGTGTCGGGATAATTGTTGACATAGATAGAGAGGAGATCCTTGCCTCCTTTGTAGTGGCAGTCTTCCAGCGCCTCGTTAGACACAGGAATGAATTTGCTGCGGGCGTTGGTCGTACCAGAAGATTTGGCAAACCAACGGATTTCTGTAGGCCAGAGGAGATTCTGTTCGCCACGCATCAGTTTTTCCACATAGGGGAAAATGTCCTCGTAGGTGACTATTGGCACTCTTTGTCGAAACTGTTCGCGGGTAGCGATGCTGTCAAACTCGTACTTTTTCCCATACTCCGTCTTTGAGGCGCGGGAGATCAGCGACATGAGCAGTTCTTCCTGCACCTCGTGTGGGTATTTCATGAAGAGTTCAATGTCGTGAATCCTCTTCTTCATTACCCAGGTCAATATGGAATTAAGAATCTCCATTATTTCTTTCGTCGGAGTTCAAAGTTTTTACCCAAATAGACCCTGCGCACTTGCTCGTCGGCAGCCAGTTCCTCAGGCGTGCCGGCTTTCAAAAGGTTTCCCTCAAACATCAGATACGCCCTGTCGGTGATGGAGAGGGTTTCATCCACGTTGTGGTCGGTGATGAGGATACCGATGTTTTTGTTTTTGAGCTGAGCCACAATGGTCTGGATCTCTTCCACGGCAATGGGGTCGACACCTGCGAAAGGCTCATCCAACAGGACAAAGCTTGGGTCCACGGCCAGGGCCCTGGCAATTTCGGTTCTTCTTCTTTCACCGCCGGAGAGCACCATTCCCAGATTTTTTCTGACGTGGGTCAGACTGAATTCCTCCAGCAAAGACTCCATTTTTTCTTTTTGCTCCACTTTGGAGAGCTTGGTCATTTCCAGCACCGCCAGGATATTATCTTCCACTGATAGTTTACGGAATACTGAGGCTTCCTGAGCCAGGTACCCAATTCCTTTTTTGGCTCTTCTGTACATGGCCAGGTCAGTGATATTCTCCTCGTCCAGGAAGATGCTCCCTTCATTGGGCTTGATAAGTCCTACAATCATGTAGAAGGTAGTGGTTTTCCCCGCTCCATTTGGCCCGAGCAATCCCACAATCTCTCCCTGGTTCACTGACACGGAGATGTCATTAACCACCCGGCGTTTCTTATACTTCTTGATTAAATGCTCTGCTCGTAATTCCATATCTATTGACCTTGCAAGATATCAATCAAATTTAATATCCTTAATGTTTAGCTGTAGGCTTTTGTTTCCCCGGTAGGTGTTTTCCTCTATCTGGTAGACCACCTGAAAGACCTCATGGTTCAGGAGGTCTTCAGATTTTTCAGCCAAACCAAAGCCAATGGCTTCATAGGCGAGGTGGTTTCCTTCCTGATAGAACGAGGCCTTGAGGTGTTCGTCTTTAATTATTTTGGGAGGAAATTTCAGCTTCACATTTTTGGTCACAAAGACAGGTTTGAGGTTTTGTGGGCCAAAGGGGGACATCTGCTTGATGATCATATAGTTTTTGTAATTCACAAAACTCAGATCTACTTCCAGGTCTATCTCCAGTTTGGGCTGTAGTATTTCCAGATTGATGGTTTCAGAAACAATCTTTTCAAATTTTTGTCGGAAAGCAGCTACATTTTCGAGTGGCAGGGTGAGGCCCGCTGCATGGGTATGTCCACCAAATTGTTCGAGCAGGTCACTGCAGGAAGAAATGGCCTCATGGATGTCGAAGCCTTCGATGGAGCGGGCACTTCCTGTCGCCTTATTTTTGGATTCGGTCAGGATGATGGTAGGTCGGTAGTATTTTTCGATGCATCGGGAGGCCACAATACCGATCACTCCCTTGTGCCAGTCATTTTTGAAGAGTACGGTGCTCTTGGCAAGCTTCAGACTTTCATCTTCCTCCACCATGCTCAGGGCTTCCTCAGTGATGGTCTTGTCAAAATCCTTTCTTTGGGCATTTTTGGCATTGAGTACGCTGGCAAAGGCTTCGGTTTCGCTATCATTTTCGGCAGTGAGCAGCCGCACCGAGTCATGGGCGTGGGTGAGTCGCCCGGTAGCGTTGATCCTGGGCCCGAGGTAAAAAACGATACTCGAAATGTCAATTTCATTTTTTAGGCCACTGACTTCCATCAGCGCTTTGAGTCCCGGACAAGGCGAGTGGTTGAGCTTTTTCAACCCATAAAATGCCAAAACCCTGTTTTCGCCAACGATGGGCACAATGTCGGAGGCGATGCTCACGGCCACCAGGTCCAGATGTTGATACAGCTGCTCCAGAGGGATGGAGTTTTGCATGCAAAAGCCCTGCAAGAGCTTGAAGCCCACTCCGCATCCTGATAGTTCCTTGAATGGATAGGGGCACTCTGGCTGCTTGGGATCCAGGATGGCATGGGCTTCAGGCAGTTGCTCCCCAGGGATGTGGTGATCGCAAATGATCAGATCAATGTCATAAGAATTGGCCAGGGCGGCTTTGTCCACTGCTCTGATGCCACAGTCCAGGCTGATGATGAGCTGAAAGCCATTGTCATGGGCATATTCAATCCCTTTGGTAGAGATGCCATATCCTTCTGTGTATCGGTCGGGAATGTAATATTCCAGGTGATCTGAGAAGGACTTAAGAAAGCCATACATGAGGGATACCGAAGTGGTGCCGTCCACGTCATAATCGCCGTAGATAAGAATCTTAGTATTGGAAAAAATAGCTTCACACAGCCTATTGACGGCCTTATCCATGTCCTTCATCAGAAAGGGATCGTGCAGATGGCTCAGAGATGGTCTGAAGAAACTTTTGGACTGTTCAAACTCGGTAATGCCCCGCTGCAGGAGGAGAGCCGTGAGGTCTTTGTTGATGTTGAGCTCCTTCGAAAGAGACTCGAGGTAGTCGGTATTTGGAATGTCCCGCAGCTCCCATCTTTTTTCCATTCGGGGAAATTAGAAAATATGGGTGAAAAAGCGAGGGGCTGGTTAAATGATATTGTCCAAATCTTTTTCTCCTACGTAGTAGTTTTGGTACCAGTATTCATAGTCTTCGTACTTCACACAATCATAATCATTGCGCTCTCCGAGTATGATGAAATGAACGGGCTGCAGCCATCCGGAAAATAGGGTAGACTGGGCGAAGGGAAGGTCAGAAAGTCTGACGATTTTGGTGCCTTCGAAGAATATGGGCGATGCTTTACGGGTCATAACAAGGCGAAAGTGTTATGCAAGCATACTAAATTTCCGCAAAAAGGTTGCGTCATTCGGCGTTATGAATATGTTATTCAGATGAAGTTACTGTTTATCATTGTGGTAATAGTTGGGTTATATTTATCGCATTTGGATATATTGGCGGGTAATTCTCTATGAAGATAGCACTAAGTGAGATATGGAATTTTTCTGAGTTGATCAGCGCCGACGAGCAGGGCTGGTCTTATAAACTGGTGGCTGGCAGTGTGGTGGTAGCGGATATTTCACAGCAAGTGCTTGTGGGGCTTAAGAGTGATGAGGAGTACGATACCGAATTGTTACCTTCCATTTTCACCTTTAGAGAAATTCTGTGGCAACCGGATGTGTTTACAGAATCGGTCAAAAGTCTTCCGGGTCTTCGGATCCTGAAAGCGCATTGTGAGGATATTATAACCACTTACGAGGAGGGGGGCACAGAGACACAGCTCCTGTATTCTGCGCTGTTGAAGGGGCTGGCGGCATGCAGTGAAGAGGCGATTGCCTCATTGGAGAGTGAGAGTGTTTCGGTGAAGAAGGCATTGGGCGAGTTCAGAACGGCTGCATTTCCTATCGTGAAGTTCTTCATTTTTCATCCTCAGAATAGAGTCGATTACTACAAGGATGCGGTGAACAGGCTGAACTATGCGGTGAAAATAATGCTCACACAGTTTCATGGAAAATACACCGAGTTATCCGATCCCTATTGGGAAGTAATCTATAGTCAGCCAAACAAAGAAGTAAAGACTGCCCGGAAAGCTGTGGAGGAAAAGGAAAAATCTTAGTTTTGCGGTTAGAATTTCAACAAATCCACAGGGAATCCGTTTTCTGGAGGATACCCAAAGTACACCAAATCTGCCCAAAGATTTATGCAGCCAGATGAGCAAAGGGAGGCCATGGAGCGTACCCGCTTTTTCTTAAAGAACTTATTCAGGGGAATACTCTGGCTGGCGGCTATCGTTGGGGGTTATTTCTATTTGAAGGCAAATTATAACTTCTCACTCGAGGGGGTTTTGGGGCCACTATACGATAAGCCCTTTGTTATTTTTGGCATTTTTTTTACCTCAGAGACCGTTTTTGGCATTATCCCTCCGGAGTTGTTTATGATCTGGTCACTTCGAAATGAGGTGCTCCAACAATATATCCTGAATGTGGCAGGCCTTTCTGTCCTGTCTTATCTGGCTGGCATCATCGGCTATTACATCGGTTCTCACTTTAGCACCACGCAGCTGTACCGCACCTTACAAAAGAACTATCTGGCCAAATTTGAAAAGCATGTTAACAAATTCGGAGGGTTTCTGGTTATCGTCGCAGCGCTGACGCCATTGCCATTTGCAGGTATCTGCATGCTGATGGGCGCTGTGAAATACCGATATCGCAGGTTTCTTTTGATGTCTATGACCCGATTTTTGCGTTTCACGGTCTATGCGATAATCATTTGGGAGGCGAATATATTTCAGTAGCCAAAACAAGAGCAATTAAATGAAAACAGGAGTTTTGCTGGTAAATCTGGGAACACCGGATTCCACTGAGGTGGGTGATGTAAGAAAATATTTAAGAGAGTTTTTGACTGATAAGCGGGTGATTGATATCCCGGCTGTTTCGCGCTGGATGTTGGTGAATCTTATCATTGCGCCGTTCAGGGCACCTAAGTCGGCGGCCGAATACAGGCGACTGTTTACTGAGCGTGGTTCCCCATTGAAGTATTACACAGAAGATCTTCTGGAGCCCCTGAGAAGTATATTGGGGAAAGACTATGTGGTGGAGTATGCCATGCGCTACCAAAGTCCCTCTATTCAGGTGGGGCTGGATAAATTACGCGAACAGCACGTGGGCAAAATCCATGTCATTCCTTTGTTTCCCCAGTATGCCTCGGCTTCCACTGGCTCGGTGATTGATAAGGTGATGGAGATCACTAAAACCTGGCAGATTATCCCGGAAATTAAATTCACGTCACAGTTTCTCGAGGAGGAGAAATTTCTACAGGTCATTGTGAACAAAGGGAAGAAGCGGATGGAAAAGACCGACTATGACCATTTTGTTTTCAGCTACCACGGTTTACCCGAGCGTCAAATCCTGAAGGGTTCAGTGGGCGAGCAGTGCCAACTAGGCACCTGTTGCAATCAATTTCATGATCGAAACCGGTATTGTTATCGGGCCCAATGCTACCAGACCACCCGATTGCTGGCGGATAGACTGGGGATTCCCGAAGAAAAATATACCGTTTGTTTTCAGTCCCGTCTGGGCAGAGACCCATGGATCAAGCCTTATACTGACCATGTGCTGGAAGACCTGGCTAAAAAGGGTAAAAAGAAAGTACTGGCCTTCTCACCGGCGTTTGTTTCAGATTGTCTGGAGACCACAGTGGAAGTAGGAGAAACCTACAAAGAGGACTTCATCAAAGCCGGTGGCGAACAGTGGGATCTGGTAGAAAGCCTGAATGACGATCCTTTGTGGGTAGAGTGCCTGGCAGATTTGGTTCGCAGCGTCTGATCTACTGAATCAGTAGCATTTGGGAAACCCAGCGCCCATCGGTGTGAATCCTTACGACATACACCCCCGAGGTTAGATAAGGCAAGGTAATGCCACCTTCAACTTCATTGGTGGCAAAATGTGTTTTGCCCTGAATCCCTATAATTTCAAGGGCTTTGATACTCCCATCTGTGGCCACATTCAGAGTGGTCATTGACTTGGCGGGGTTGGGGAATATGCGTGGCTCGGCTAGCACCCTGATGGCGTCCTGAAAGCTCAATGTATCCGCTGATGCACCCTGGTGACCTATTAGGGCAATATCAAAAACACCTCCATAGTTATATTGTACTTCCCCACCATTTGGCCAGTCTGCAGTAGATGGATTGCCCCCTTCAAACAACCATGTATAGCTGTCATAACCGTGGCTGGTGTTGGAAACAGTCAGAGATTCACCGGCCTCCAACGTGAGCTCAGAGAGCTCAAAATCCAGGGCGACCTCACAACTGGAGAGCAGCCCATCTACTTCCGAGCGTAGTGCTGAGAGTTGGTCGTATACATTTCCTCCGGGACAAAGGGTACTGCAGCCATCGCGGTGGCCGGCGATGTTTCCGACTTGGCCCAACGGGTGCGCGCTGGACCCGAGGGCATCCAGGTTTTCTTTTTGAAGTTTGAATGCGGCCAGTTGCTGTAATGTTGCCCACGTGGCATCAGTAGGGAGAGCCGCTTCATAATTTCCCAATAGACAAATACCCATGGTTTGACTATTGCTACCACAGAAGTGCGCGCCCAGTACGTTATCCTGTTCACCACCGGCAGGGTCGCGACCGGCGTAAAGCGCCCCATTTTGGGCAATGAGATAATTGTATCCGATATCCGACCAGCCATTCACCTCGGTATGATAGATGTAGATGTCACGCACTACCTGAGTGTAGTTGGTGTTGGTATTGGAGCCCGCTGCATGATGAATAATCACGTGCTCCACGTCTGTGAAGGAGCGACTGTAGCTCGGGGCATCCAGGCCATTGCGCCATTCTTCCTGCAGGATGGGGTCCACATTAAAATCACATTCTTCCTGATCAGCTCTCAATTTTCTACTGGATGTGGCCGGAGCATTTCCACTATTGATCAGGAAGACAGACCAATCAGGGTCAGCATCCACCTTGGTTACCTCAATCGGTTCAGGCAATGAAAGAAAGTAGGTATACGCCGGGGCATCCGGATCCAGTGGTATAGCCATCGCTGTACCATTCACCTCTATTTTCACTGATTGTCCCTGAAAATGGGGGCTTTTCAGCACGAGAGCAGTGGTGGGTTGGCCGGACAATATCTTTCTGTCTTCTTGGGTATACCTGAAAGCGCCAAGCCTCTGTGTGGGAGGTTGCTTCTGGGCCAGAAGAGGGAAGTATTGAAAGAAAATGAGTAAAAGTATCGCGTGTTTTCTATGCACTGACAGTGAGGATTTCGTTCAGTTTACCTATAACGTAATCTACGTCTGCTTTGGTATTGAATCTACTGAATGAAAACCGGATAGCTCCTCGCTGCGGATCAGATCCGATGGCTGTGAGTACGTGCGAGCCAATGTTGGAACCACTGCTACAGGCACTTCCTCCCGAGGCAGAAATTCCGTTGATGTCCAGGTTGAAAAGGAGCATGTCATTGTCTTCACTTGGAGGCAGGCTCACACTCAGTACAGTATACAAGCTGTTTTCCAAATCGTCAGAGGTGCCATTGAATGATACGCCTTCTATGTGCAGTTTGAGCTGCTCTATCATGTAAGACTTCACCGATTCTATTTGCTTTTTATGGTCATCCATATGAGCGTAGGCCAACTCCAGTGCCTTGGCCAGGCCAATGATTCCATAGACGTTTTCTGTGCCTCCGCGCATGTTGCGTTCCTGGGCTCCTCCATGAATAAAGGGTTGTATTCTTTTTTCATGATTGACATAAAGGAACCCCACGCCTTTAGGCCCATGAAATTTATGTGCCGATCCCACTACAAAATTGGCTTTCAACTGCTGTAGGTCGTGACGGAAGTGCGCCATGGACTGCACGGTGTCTGTATGAAAAACTGACCCATAGGCCTTGCTCATTTCAGCGATGGCATGAATGTCGTTCATCGTACCAATTTCATTATTGGCGTGCATGAGCGTGATGAGGGTGTTCGGGTCTTTTTTGAGGAGCTGTTCTATTTGATCGAGGCTGATTTGACCTTTCTCATCCACATCCAACAGGTGCAGATTGACGTTGCCTTTTTTGGCCAGCATTTCTACAGTGTGCAGTACGGCATGATGCTCCAGCGGTGTGGTGATGATGTTTTTTACCCCGTAATCTTCTATGGTACAGCGAATGGCCGTATTGTCAGCCTCGGTACCTCCCGAAGTGAAAAAGATTTCTGACGGAGAGGTGTTGAGGAGGTCAGCCACTTTTTTTCGAGATTTCTCTATGGCAGATCTCACCTGCCGTCCATGCCAGTGGATAGAGGACGGATTGCCGTAATACTCCAGCATATATGGCTTCATTTCTTCAAATACAGCCTCGTCAAGAGGGGTGGTAGCCGCATTATCAAAATATACTTTTTTCATTTCGGGGACGTGTGTTAACTATGCAAAGCACAAAATTAAGCATATTATGCATGAGACCGACAACATCTATGGACATGAATAAGCAGGTACTGGAATATTTGAAAAGGGTGCAGTCATTGGCCAAAACAGGTTTGACTTATGCGGAAGATGCTTATGACCGTGAGCGCTATGAGGAACTGAAGGAGAGCACCAACAATTTGCTGAGTGCGCTTGTGGGTGTGGAGGTTGAGCGCATCGTTGCTCAGTTTGAAAACCTCGACGATTACCCCACTCCAAAAGTGGATGTGCGTGGGGTGATTTTGAAGGAGGGAAAAATATTATTGATCCGTGAAAAAACCGATGGAAAATGGGCCATGCCCGGGGGGTGGGCAGACAATGGCTACTCACCGTCAGAGAATATCGTGAAGGAAGTATGGGAGGAGTCTGGTCTCAGAGTAAGGCCCGAGCGCTTGATGGCCGTGTGGGATAAGCGGAAGCATGATCATCCGGCCGATGTACACAGCGTTTACAAACTCAATTTTCTTTGTATAGAGGAGGGCGGAGCACTCAATCCGGGCCATGAAACCATAGGCGCAGCGTATTTCCCCATCGATCAACTACCAGAACTATCGCTGATGCGAAATACATCCGCTCAGATTCAGAAGCTTTATGAACTGGCCCTTTCGGGAGGAGTTGATTTCGACTGAAATCAGTGATGAGGGAGGTTCGAAATATTTGACTTTGAGGACAGAAACCTTAGCTTTAAGTTATGTGCAAGCATACGAATCTGACAGCATGGTGTCATTTGCCAAAATAGCAGGCGGCCTTTGGCTGATTTTTTATCTTCTTCATCCAGCAGAAGGACAAGGTTTGATTGGCTTGAAGTCAGGATTCAATTTAGCCGCAGTATCTGATGGGGGTGAACCTTCTCGGCTTGGTCCAGGATATGATTTGAGACTCTTTACATCTCAGGGAATATTTCGAGGAGAGGTTGATATAAGATATGATCTTGGTTACTCGGTGGTAAATATTAGCCAGAAAGTGGCTAGAGAGGACATGCGGCATACTTATGAGCTTCAGCTGAACTACCTGGCCCACTCCTTGACCATTGGTAAGAAAATTGGCTCCCTGGGCGCCCGGCTGGGATTGGAACATGCTTTTCTAGTATCCGGATCAAGCGTCTTTAAGAGGGACTCCTATGTGATAAGGAACGAACAATTGGATGGATACAACAGGCATAATTGGAGTGCTTTGATGACTGTGTTTTATCACCATGAGCGTTGGCTTTTCGAGTTGGCATATTACCATGGCTTTCGGGATCTGATAAGCCCCGGAACCCACCCCTTGAGTGCTTTTCAAGGGCTGGATGAGTTACACAGGTTGGAGTTTTCCGTTGGGTTTGTGATGTTCAAAAAATCAGTTGATGAACACCAAACTAGCTTGAAATCAACTCTTTAATGTCCATCATGAGTTTTTGTGCCAGGTGATCGGCCGTTGATTGGCTATCAGACTCAGCATAGATTCGGATTATGGGTTCGGTATTGGATTTTCTCAGGTGTACCCACTCATTGTCAAACTCTATTTTCAGGCCATCTATGGTCGAAAACTTGTTTTTGGCATACTTCAGCTGGAGGTTCTCCAACACACTGTCCAAATCCAAATTGGCATCCAGCTCAATCTTATTTTTGGAGATGTGATAGCTTGGATAAGTAGCCCTTAGCATGGAGGTGCTTTTGCCAAACTCAGCAAGGTGTGAGAGAAACAAAGCGATCCCTACCAGGGCGTCGCGGCCATAGTGCAACTCGGGCAAGATGACGCCACCATTTCCTTCTCCACCTATTACGGCGTTGGTTTCTTTCATAGCGGTGACCACATTCACTTCTCCCACTGCTGCGGCTTTGTAGGTGTTTCCATGTTTTTCCGTCACATCCTGCAGGGCCCGGGTGGAAGAGAGATTTGAAACCGTATTTCCGCTTTTCTTACCCAGCACATAATCTGCAATGGACACGAGCGTATATTCTTCACCAAATGGAACCCCATCTTCGCAAACCATGACCAGTCTGTCTACGTCTGGATCCACCACAAAACCAAGGTCAAAATCACCACTGGTGATTTCATTGCAGATTTGTGTGATGTTTTCCGGAAGTGGCTCGGGGTTGTGTGGAAAGATGCCATTGGGCTCGCAGAAGAGTTCTGTTACCTCTACTCCCAGCTTGCGGAGGAGCTTAGGTACCGCAATGCCTCCGGTGCTATTCACCCCGTCTACCACTACTTTGAATCCTTTTTCGCGAATGGCTTCAACATTGACCAGGTCAAGTTTTAAAATCTGCTCGATGTGCCAGTCGATGTAGTCGTCTTTGGTCTCTACGGTACCAAATTTCTTTGGGTCCATAAAAAGCAGGTCCGGTGAATCGGCCCATGCCAGCACTTTTTGGCCATCAGCAGCTGTGATGAACTCCCCGTTTTCGTTGAGGAGCTTCAGTGCATTCCACCCGGACGGGTTGTGGCTGGCGGTGAGAATGATACCACCCTGAGCTTTTTCATTGACCACAGCCATTTCTACTGTGGGGGTAGTGGAAAGCCCCAGGTCTACGACATCTATGCCCTGCGCACGTAGGGTATTCTCTACGATGGCCGTGAAGATCACTCCCGAAGGTCTCGCATCTCTTCCGATCACCACTTTGGGCTGATCGTGTGTTTCTTTGATCCACATCCCAAAGCCGGCTGTGAACTTGGCAACATCTATTGGAGTGAGCGTTTCGCCCACTTTTCCGCCTACCGTGCCTCGCAGCCCGGCAATTGATTTAATTAGTGACAATATGATTCTTTTGGTGACAGTACAAAGTTAGAAAAGCAGACTTTGCTGTCGGTTAGACATGTGATTAAATAAAAATAGTCAAATGGAAATTCGGTGCAGTTTAGTTGAATTTAGCCATGAGTTTGTTGACCTCAGAGTCCGGGTTTCCGCAGTTCTCATCCCCACTCATCGTTTTGCCGCAGTAGCCACAGGTGGCACCTTCTTTATTCAAAAAAGGGCTCTGGGAGGCACAGGTTCCTTTGAACTCGCCATTTTTTTTGAATATCAGTCTTACTGACATCAAGATGAAGAATATTGCGATAAATCCAATTCCTAGTAATACGGTAGCCATGAGGTTACAATTTGATGCAAAATTAAAGAATATTTGTAATCTTGTTTGTCTACAACACGCTTAGTTCCTTAAAGATTTCCACATGTCCAGACAATTGTCAAAACCAGACCCCAGACGGGCCGAAAAACTCGTAGCCTTTGACCGCCTGCTTACCATTATGGACGAGCTGCGCGAAAACTGCCCCTGGGATAAGAAGCAAACCATGGAGACCCTTCGCCACCTCACCATTGAGGAGACTTATGAGTTGGGTGATGCCATTTTGGAGAATGATCTGGAGGAGGTGAAAAAGGAACTGGGCGATCTGATGCTTCATATGGTGTTCTACGCCAAAATTGGCGCAGAAAAAGAGGCCTTTGACATTACCGATGTGCTCAATGGGATCTGTGACAAGCTGGTTCATCGACATCCGCACATCTATGGTGATGTGGAGGCAAAAGATGAGCAGGCCGTGAAGGAAAACTGGGAGAAGATCAAACTCAAGGAGAAAGGGAACAAGTCTGTTTTGGGAGGAGTACCTCCATCATTGCCAGCCATGGTGAAAGCCATGAGGATTCAGGAAAAGGCACGTGGCGCAGGGTTTGACTGGGATAAGAAAGAGCAGGTATGGGAAAAGGTAGAAGAGGAAATGCAGGAGTTCAAGGAGGAATTTAACATTGCTGATGAACAAAAGATCAATCGTGAGCGGGCTCAAAATGAATTTGGTGATTTGCTGTTTTCTCTGATCAATTATTCGCGGTTCATAGACATTAATCCTGAGGAGGCCTTGGAGCGAACGAATAAGAAGTTTATTAAGCGGTTCAATTATCTGGAGTCTGAATCAGGAAAAGACGGCAAAACCTTGAGTGAAATGACGCTGGATGAAATGGATGCCTACTGGAACCGCGCCAAGGAACTATAAGTTTAAAGCGAGGCAATTTGGGAGCTCTCCCTGTTTTTGATTATTTTCATTGCTCATTAACCTAAATTTTTTCAACTATGAATGAACTTAAAATCAATCATCTCGCAGTACTCGTTTCCGTCATCTGGATGTTCGTACTTGGATTTTTGTGGTACGGTCCGCTGTTTGGCGAGTCCTGGATGAGTATGGTAGGACTTACCATGGAAGATGCTCAGGCCAACCCTCCTGGTGCTGGCGTGTGGATCACCAACGTGATCTCCAGTGTGGTTCCTGTGTATTTAATGGCCTGGTTTTTTGTGAAGATGGATGTACGGTCCCTGGTAGCCGGAGCTATTCACGGATTCCTCATTGGCTTTGCCTTCAATTTACTGCCAGGGATGTCAGGAGGCATGTTTTCGGGCGATCCGTATGCATTGGCGTGGCTTGAGGGAGGTTTTCAGGTGGTAGGATGGGCAGTGTCGGGTATGATACTGGGTGCCTGGACCAAGACCAAATAATTTCAAAACTTAATGGCAGGCGCAGGGTTTTTACCTCATGCGTATACTTGTTAGTACCCGGGTGCAGGCTTCCTGCCTGGTGGTGAAGTCTGGCTTCACGGAGCAGCTTTTTTTGTCTTTGAACCCCCCGTTTCCTCCTGTAAAACTACTGAGGTTTGACGGGTGTGAGAAAGGAGATTGGGTGGCTCTTGATTTGAATTTCCTTCTTTTCAGGCAGCAGTGGATCAGTGAGATCACAGAGGTGTCTGAGGAGGCAGCGAGCTGGAGTTTTGTAGATATCGGCAGAAAGCTGCCTTTCTTCCTAAAAACATGGGAGCATCGGCATTCCGTCAAGCAGGTGGGTGAAGGTGCCGAAATTGTGGATGCCATTCGATTTACAACTGGCTCACTCGTATCTGACCTGTTACTTTACCCGATCCTTTGGGTTCAGTTTCTGTATAGAAAACCCATTTATAAGCGGTGGTTTAACAAAAAGCCCGCCTGAAAACTTTCAGGTGGGCTTTTTACTGATACATTGATCAATATATTTTAAGCGTCTTTCCATTTAATGGTACATCCGATCGCTCGCTGTGTGGTAATAGCGGGTTTCTTGCCGGCTAAAAGGGCATCAATGGCGGCCTCCACATATTTTTGTTTCACATCAGATGCTTCTCTGGGGCTATCATCAATGGCTCCAAT
This sequence comes from Marinoscillum sp. 108, assembly GCF_902506655.1. NCBI lineage: Bacteria > Pseudomonadati > Bacteroidota > Cytophagia > Cytophagales > Reichenbachiellaceae > Marinoscillum > Marinoscillum sp. 108. The sequence goes on from NZ_LR734819.1 coordinate 55,897, forward strand.
GTATTCTACCTTGAACTTGCCGTCCGCCTCTTTATTGAGCACATAGACGTGTGGTGTTTTGGACGCGCCAAACGCGGATGCAACTGCCTGGCTGTCATCCCTCAAATAAGGGAAAGAATATCCTTTTTCCTTTGATCGTGCCATCATCTCCTCCATGGAGTCTTCCGGTTGCTTGCTAACATCATTAGGGTTGATAGCGATCACCGGAAAGCCTTTGGACGCATACTTCTGATCCAGCTGGATTATTCTTTGCTCGTAGAGTTTTGCGTAGGGACAGGTGTTGCAGGTGAAAACTACAACGAATCCTTTTGCGGATTTATAATCTGCCAGCGAAACCATGGCACCATCCACATTTTTGAGTTTAAAGTCCGAGGCGTAGTCCCCAACTCCATAGCCATCTTCCGGCGTGTCGGTGGCACTCACGAATAAAACAGCCACAGTAACCAGCAAACCAGTCACTAATAAGAATGTCCTTTTCATATTTTCAGTCATTTTGAAGTTAATTTATTCACTACATTATCCAGCTCTTGCTTTTCGAAGCTGCTCTCGTAAAAATATCTATTTCCTTTTTTATCTATAAACAATGTTGCCGGAATGGCACCACTCCAGCTATTGTCTATAGAGGTAATGTATTTGTCGTAATCTTTTTCGTCCAAAAGGTAGGTAGAGAGGCCGACCTCCTTTTTCTCTAAAATTCTCCTGGCTTTTTCTATGTCCTCCGGGAAGTCAAGGCTTACCAAAATGACCTGGGTATCGCCCTGGGTACCCAAAGCATTGAAGTAGCCAAGTTCTTTTACACAAGGACCACACCACGAAGCCCAAAAGTTGAACACCTTCAGGTTGCCTGTATTTGTGTTGATGAGTTGCTCGAGTTCGGGAAGCTTAATAGGCCGTATTTCCTGTGCCGAAGCTACGCCTATGAAAAGCGTGCAAAATAGAATTAGGATTTTTTTCATTCTATGGTACGCATACGTGAAACCAACGATTTTGTTTAATCAACGGTGTCTTAATTGCACTTTTCCAATAGATGATGTAGTACAAATATGAACACGTTTGAGGTCATTTTTTTAATTGACCAGAATGGATTGGGTGACAGCCAAAAGGGCATACGGGAATGGGGAGGAGCCGCGATAAATGGTCAGATGAGGCCTGGGCTAAGATTGGGCTGTGGCTTTAACAAAAAGAGATCAGTAATCGAAATTTGAGATTTGATATTTATGCACATTTTATTCACTTTATCCACAACCCCTAAAAAAACGACCATAAATACCTGTAAAACAGATACTTATGTCGATGTACCTCAATGAAATATTTGTGGATAAGTTCAAAATTTTTCTGAAGAACAATAACCAGCACAAATTCTTAAGGTATTGATGTTCAGTCGGTTGAATTTTTCACTACTCTTTGGTCTGACGAATGAGCTTCTTACGATAGGCGTTGAATATCCTTGATTTGGAGATAAAGCCCAGATACTTTCCATTGTCTATAACGGGTAGGTTCCATGCTTGTGTGAGCTCAAACTTATTCATCACGGATTGCATTTTTTCCTGAGGGTTGAGATAGGCCGGAGGCTTCTGCATGATGGTTTTCACTACTACATTGGCCTGTTTTTCAGGGTCAAACATGATTTCCCGGATGTGATCCAGGGTCACGATTCCCTCCAGTTCGTTCCGATCATTGACCACCGGGAAGATGTTTCGCTTGCTCTTTTTGACCAGCCCTACCAATTCCTGAAGCTTAGCGTCGGGGTGAATGGTTAACAAGTCCTTCTCTACAATTTTCTTGAGGTCGATCAGGCTGAGTACAATCAGGTCACTGTCGTACTGGATCAAGTCTCCCTTTTCGATGAGGTTTTTGGTATAGATACTGTGTTTTTCGAAGTAGGAGATGGTGGTGAAGCTGATGGCTGAAACTAGCATCAGTGGGACAAAGAGCATATAACCACTGGTGATCTCTGCAATGAGGAATATGGCCGTAAGTGGAGCATGCAGTACCCCACTCATGACCCCACACATACCTACGAGGGTGAAGTTGCTGGCGCTAATATTGCTACTTGGCAAGATGAACTGCACCACCCTTGAAAACAGGAACCCTGTGACACCACCCATAAACAATGATGGAGCGAATACTCCCCCACTACCACCTGAACCCAGAGTGAGTGCTGTGGCAAAAGGCTTGGCCAAAATGACGAGAAGCAGAATGCCTATAACGATAAGCTCCTGATCAGCCAGGCCATAAAAAAAGCTGCCACTCAGAAATTTAACTTCATTGCCCTGCAGCAGGCTTTTGATGGACTCATAGCCCTCGCCGTAGATGGGCGGAAACACGAAAATGATCAAAGCAAGCGCCAGGCCGCCAAAGATGGCACGGCCGTATTGATTTCTGATGTTCTCTACAGCGCCTTCCACCAGATAGGTAATCCGGATAAAGTATAGGGATGCCATGCCTGATGCAATTCCCAGCAAAATGTACCAGGGAGTATCCCTGGCCGAAAAGGTATCCACCAGCTTAAAAGAGAACAGGATGTCTTCTCCCAGTAAAACGATGGAGACCAGTTGTCCACTTACTGAGGCAATGAGGATCGGGATGAATTTGCTGATTTTAACTTCCGTCAAGATGACCTCAATCGCAAAAATGACTCCTGCGATGGGAGAATTAAAGATGGCAGAGATAGCACCGGCAGCACCGCAGCCTATGAGCAGGGTTCTTTTCTTGTAATCGAGGTGGACAAACTGCCCGAAGTTGGATCCGATGGCCGAGCCCGTGACTACAATGGGAGCCTCCAACCCCACCGAGCCTCCGAAGCCCACTGTGATGGCGCTTTTCAGCATGTTGGACATCATGTATCGTTTACGGATGCGGCTGGAGCTCTTGGAGATGGCCCGGAGAATACGGGTGATGCCATGACCTGGCGTATCTCTTACCACAAATTTACGGACGAGTACCGTCAAAAGAATGCCTATGACCGGGTAGACGATGTATAGGTAGTTGATGCGGGTGACATCTATATTTTGCTGCAAAAGCTGCTGTACATAATGCACTGTACTCTTGAGGGTGACCGCCGCCAGACCTGCCGTGAGACCGATCACGCTCGCAACAATCAAGATAAAATTGTTGTCACTGATGTGTTTCAGTCGCCAGACCAAAAACGTCATCATCAAGCCGGAAAACTTTATTTTTTTGTTTGGCACCTTGCCACAAAGGTATAATTTTCAGATTCAGGATAACTTTAATACAAAGTAAAAAAGACCATGGACTTTACCCAAATAAAGGAGACCTGCTTATATGTTCGTGATTTGGACCAGACCAGACATTTTTATGAAGGGATTTTAGGCTTGAAAGTCATTTCACATCAGAAGCAACGACATGTTTTTTTCAGGCTTGGCTCCTCGGTGCTGTTGTGCTTCAACCCTGAGGCTACCAGAAATGAAACCATGCTGCCACCACACTTTGCTGATGGGAAGCAGCACATTGCTTTTGAAGTAGCACCTAAGGATTATGAAGGTGTGAAAAAAAGCATAATAGACTTGGGCGTGACCATTACTCATGAGCAGGAATGGAGGCCTTCTGTCCGTTCTTTCTATTTTGAAGACCCGGATGGTCACGTGTTGGAGATCGTGCCGGCGGGGATGTGGGATTAGGAGGTTAGATGACTAAGCCGTTGACTTTTTCGAGTGCTTCTTCCACATATTTGAAGGTGGAGAGAATTTCGGGCTTTCCATCTACCACAGCTACATTGTGTTCGAAGTGCGCTGAAGGCATTTTGTCTGCCGTCACGATGGTCCAGCCGTCGGAAAGTTGAATAACCCGCCGGGTACCCATGTTGATCATAGGTTCTATGGCGATCACCAGACCCTCCTTTATCTTGGAGCCATGTCCTCTTTTGCCATAGTTGGGCACTTCCGGAGATTCGTGCATTTTCTTACCCAGTCCATGCCCTACCAGCTCACGCACCACTCCATATCCAAAGCTCTCCGTGTAATTTTGAATGGCATAGCCTATGTCACCCATCCTGTTACCTGCCACGGTCTGGGCAATTCCCAGGTAGAGGCTCTCTTTGGTGACTTTCAGGAGTTGTTTGATATCGTCGCTAACCTCACCTACAGCAAACGTATAGGCGTGATCACCATAATAGCCATTTTTCAGAGCGCCAATGTCCATGCCCACAATGTCCCCTTCCTGTAGAGGACGGTTGGTAGGGATGCCATGCACCACTTGCTCATTGACTGAAGTAATAATGGTATTGGGATAATCATAAAGGCCCAGAAAACCTGGAACGGCTCCTGAATCTCTGATGTACTCTTCTGCGATCTTGTCCAACTCCAGTGGAGTGATGCCGGGCCGAATGTGCTCGGCCATAAGTGCCAGCGTTTTAGACACTATCAGTGCACTCTGCCGAATGAGTTCTATCTCTTCTTTGGACTTGTAATGGATCATATACCGTGAAAATGGGAGCACAAAAGTAATAAAAAAACCCTCCCGATAAAGGTGAGGGTTTTTTTGATTTGCTATATGAAAGTTATTTAAATAGGATTAAGATTTTGTCACACCTTCCAGTACTTCTTTGATGTCAACTCTTTTGCCATCTTTGAAAGACACGATGAAAGCGTCTTTAACACCCATTTCACGCAGGTATTTTTTGAAAGTATCAGCTTCCCAATAGTCTCTGAATGCACCGATGGTGAATTTGTTCAGGTTACCATCTTTCTCCTGAGAGAAGTTTTTGGCCTGATCAAATTTGGCCAGATCTTTTTTGGCGTATGCCCCGATCTGTACTTTGAAAACCACACCAACGTTTTCGTTGATTCCGCCCTGATCCGCATTGGCCGGTACGGCTGGTCTCGTGTTGGCTTCAGCCAACTCATCTCTGAGTTTGGACACCTGAGCCTGATAAGATGAAATTTGCTCATCCTTGTCAGCCAATTTGTCATCTACTCCAGCTAGCTCATTCTTCAGGCTGGCTGTCTGACTTTTAAGAGATTTATTTTCTTCTATAAGCACTTTGTACTGTTCTGGCTCCAGCGCTTTGATTCTCTTTTTCCACTCTTTTTGTTCGCTTTTCGACATTTGAGCTGAGGCGTTAAAACCTACAGTTACGAAAAATACCAGGAGTAATAATGTGACGATCCTTTTCATGTTTTAATCTATTGATTCATAATTAATTACATAACTAGTACTAAAGTACTAAAATAACTAAAAAAAACGCAAATTTTTACGACTTCAAGCTACCAATCATATCTTCGGGTTTCACCCACTCATCGAACTGCTCGCTGGTGAGCAGACCCAGTTGAATCGCTGCTTCGCGAAGGGTAGAACCTTCTTTATGTGCTTTTTTCGCAATTTTAGCGGCATTTTCATAGCCAATATGAGTATTCAATGCCGTGACTAACATAAGGGAATTTTCTAGTTTTTCCTTAATCACCGGATAATTTGGTTCGATACCTATGGCACAATGGTCATTGAAAGATTCGCAGGCATCACCCAAAAGACGCGCGGAAGTGAGCAGATTGTAAACCATCATGGGTTTAAAGACATTCAACTCAAACTGTCCGTAGATGCCACCGGCAGATACCGCCACATCATTTCCGAGCACCTGAGCACATACCATGGTGAGGGCTTCACACTGCGTAGGGTTGACTTTACCCGGCATGATAGAGGAGCCCGGCTCGTTTTCGGGGATGGTGATCTCACCAATACCACTTCTGGGTCCGGAGCAAAGCATACGAATGTCGTTACCGATTTTCATCAGGCTCACGGCCAGTTGTTTTAGGGCGCCATGGGTTTCTACGATGGCGTCATGTGCGGCTAGCGCCTCAAATTTGTTTTCGGCAGTGACAAATGGAAGCCCGGCATTCTGTGCTATTTTTTGAGCTACCAGCACATCGTAACCTGCAGGCGTGTTGAGGCCTGTGCCCACAGCAGTACCTCCCAATGCCAACTCACTGAGGTGTTCCAGCGTGTTATTGAGTGCCTTTAAGCTGTGATCAAGTTGTGATACATAGCCAGAGAATTCCTGACCCAGGCTCAGCGGGGTAGCATCCATAAAGTGGGTACGCCCGATCTTCACCACATGTTGGAATGCGTCAGACTTGGCCTTGAGGGTGTCTCTCAGTTTTTTCACCCGTGGTACGGTGTGCTCCACTACTATTTTGTAGGAAGCGATGTGCATGGCCGTAGGAAAGGTATCATTGGATGATTGACTTTTGTTGACATCATCATTGGGGTGAATGAATTTCTTCTCGTCACTCAGTTTGCCTCCGTTCAGCACATGTGCCCGGTTGGCGATCACCTCGTTACAGTTCATGTTGGACTGTGTGCCGGATCCTGTCTGCCAAATGACCAAAGGGAACTGATCATCCAGCTGACCTGTGAGGATTTCATCACAGACTTTCCCGATCAAATCAGATTTCTCTTTGGGCAGTACACCCAGTTCCAGATTGGCTTGAGCAGCAGATTTTTTCAGGATGGCAAAAGCCTGAATGATCTCCAGAGGCATGAGCATGTTAGCACCTCCTATTTTGAAGTTTTCTCTGGATCGTTGTGTCTGGGCTCCCCAGTACTTGTCAGCAGGGACTTGTACCTCCCCCATTGTGTCGTGTTCTATGCGAATCTCCATGTTTTGAGAATGTGTTTTCAATGAAATGACTTAGACAAAATTAACACAAACTTGCTGACGTTTGCCCGTAAATAGAACTGAATTGTCTCTTTGCCGTTTTAGTAGTAGGTTTGCGTAGTTTAGAATTATTCTAAATAGATGAAAAGCACAAAAGTTCTCATTTCTGACTTTCAGTTTCTAACAAGAGCAGGACTCATTCACCTCATTGGAGAGAAGGAGGAGTTTGAGCTATTGGGTACTGTGGAAGAGCCCGAAAATCTGCTGGGTGCCGTCTTATCACACCATCCGGATGTGCTCCTGATGGACTATAAAAGTCAGGACCCGGTGCTCCTTTCTTTATTGAAGCAAGTAGTCAATTCTCAGGCGACCAATGTATTGATCATTACCAACGAAGATAACCGTCAGGCGATCAAGGATCTGTTGGAGTTGGGGATCAAAGGGATAGTGACGAAGAACTGCAGCCGTCAGGAGATTTTAAACGCCATTGAATCGGTGGCGCTTAACACCCGCTTTTACTGCAACAGAATTCTGGATTTGCTGGTGGAGGAAGATAAGCGAGCTCGTGAGAATAATTGTGAACCCACGGAGCTGTCACCCAGAGAATACGAGGTGCTGAACCTGATTACGAAAGGATACCGAACGGCCGACATAGCTGAAACGCTGCATCTGAGTGTTCACACGATCAATTCACACAGAAAGAATATTCTCAAGAAACTCAACCTTAAATCACCAACGGAACTTATCGTCTATGCCATGGAAAGTGGACTGGTCAAAGTATGATATAAGTCATGACATTTCACTAGAAATCGCTATTGCTAATGCCGGAATACCTCAGTTATTTTGCAACCAAATAATATGCTGACACTAGATACCCTAAAAACCAACCAAAGTGTGACCATCAAAGCCCTTACTCAAAATGGGCTTACCTCTAAGTTGATGGATATGGGGATGTATCCGGGTAAATCTGTGCAGATAGTTTTTAGGGCTCCTTTTGGAGGCCCTATCGCCGTGGATCTGGATGGCTACACGCTCTCTCTAAGAATAGACGAGGCATCACTTGTAGAGGTGGAATAAGATGAAAATTGCATTGGTTGGGAATCCCAACTCAGGTAAAACTTCTGTTTTTAATCAACTCACCGGTCTCAATCAGAAGATCGGGAATTTCCCTGGGGTGACCGTAGATAAGAAATCGGGTATCCTCAAGCGATCACATACTCCCCACGAAATCATAGACCTGCCGGGCATCTACAGCCTCTATCCCAAGACGCAGGATGAGCAGGTGGTATACGATATCCTGGGCAATCAGCAGCACGCGGATTATCCGGACCGGATTGTGGTGGTAGTGGATGCTTCTAACCTGGAGCGAAACCTCCTGCTTTTTACTCAGGTGCTGGACATGGGTGTGCCTGTGACCATGGCGCTGAACATGACCGACATTGCGGACAAGAAAGGGTTGGTGATAGATACCGAAAAGCTCAGCGAGTTATTGGGAGGTGTGCAAATAGTGCCAATCGTGGCTCGGACAGGGGTGGGCATTAATGAATTGGTAGACGAAATAATCAGTCATAAACCTCATCAGGCGTCTCAGCCATTTTTGGGTGGAGAGTTTGACAAAGGACAGTTTCTGATCACTGATAACACTGAACAAAAAACGAGGGTAGAGAAGCGCTACCGAAAGATTACACAGATCTTGAAGTTTGTTGTGAAACAAAAGCCTGTCAGGAAATCAATCATCAACCGCCATAGGGCAGTGGATCGTGTGCTGACGCATCCGGTTTTTGGCTATTTGATTTTCCTTGGCATTCTATTAATGATTTTCCAGGCGATTTACGCCTGGGCGGAGTGGCCAATGGATCTTATCGACACGCTCTTCTTGTCCATGAGCAAGTGGGTGAAAAACACCTTGCCGGAAGGCCTTCTCACGAATCTCATAGCCGAAGGAATCGTTCCCGGGCTGGGAGGTGTGGTGATTTTCATCCCGCAGATCACCTTGCTTTTCGGGTTCATTTTTATCCTGGAAGAAACGGGCTATATGAGCCGGGTGGTTTTTATTCTGGACAGATTCATGCGTCCATTTGGACTCAATGGAAGAAGTGTGGTTCCGCTCATATCGGGTGTGGCATGTGCCATTCCGGCCATTATGGCTACCCGTACCATTGACAATTGGAAGGAACGCCTGATCACCATTATGGTCACACCACTGATGAGCTGTTCTGCTCGTTTGCCGGTTTATACCCTCTTGATTGCTCTGGTGGTGCCGGATACATTTATAGGCCCTTTCAATCTCAAAGGCCTTGTACTGCTTGGTCTATACCTCATAGGTTTGGTGGCGGCATTGCTCATTGCGTTGATCTTTAAGTTTTTCATCCAGACCAAAGAGAAGAGCTTTTTGGTGATGGAGTTGCCGCTTTACAAAATGCCCAGATGGAATAATCTGGTGATCACCTTATGGGAAAAAGTAAGACTTTTCGTATTTGATGCCGGCAAAGTCATTTTTAGCATTTCCATTATCCTTTGGGTGTTGGCTTCCTTTGGGCCGGGTGACCGGATAGAGGAGGCAGTTGCTGCTATCCCCGAACCCACCTCTGAGGTGAGCCAGGAGGAGTTTGAGCAGCAGGTAGCTTCAGTGAGTTTGGCCAATTCTTACATTGGTATTTTGGGGCATGCCATTGAGCCGGTGATCAGACCTTTGGGATACAACTGGCAGATTGGCATTGCGCTTATCACCTCATTTGCTGCGCGTGAAGTCTTCGTGGGCTCTATGGCCACCATCTATAGTGTGGGCGAAAACTTTGATACGGAGCGAACCCTCCTGGAGCGGATGCGGTCTGAAAAAAATAGTTTGACAGGTAGGCCGGTTTACACTTTGGCTTCAGGTTTATCACTGATGATCTTTTACGCCTTTGCCATGCAATGCATGAGTACACTGGCGATTGTGTTGCGTGAAACTAAAAACTGGAAATATCCATTGATACAATTAGTTTACATGACCGGGTTGGCCTATGTCGCTGCATTGATCACTTATCAATTGCTGAAATGATACAGACAGTTATTGTAATAACCCTTTTTCTGGCTGCAGCCTTCTGGCTGGGCAGAAAGCTTTATTTGAACTTCTCTGGTAAGCAGAGCCCCGGCTGTGAAAAGTGTGCTGCCAAGGAGCTCGCCCGACGCTAATTTCCTCACTACTTCTAGTGATTCATTTGACTATCCATAGCTATTGATTGCTGTGGTTTTTACCTCCAATTTTGCTATTAAGAATTATTCTAAATAATGATTCAAGAAACTAACGAGCAGCAGAGCAATTTTTTCAATCCTTTTGAAGGCAAAAGCCTCATGGAGGGGGAAGAGTGCGTATTCAAAAAATGCTGCAAGAAGTACAAGAAAAAAGGTCGCCACTGTAAAAAGTGTCCCAAAATATGAGTGAGGTCTTGGTGAGAAGGGAAGAGATGATTTTTGAAACGGAAAATGGGTCGCTGAGTCAAAGTGATGCGACCGAGCGGTTTCAGCTGGCCTTTCATCAGGAGGAGCTTTCTTTTCGGGTCTGTGAGTTGATCACCTTCAAACGAAAGCTTCAGGCCATTGACCTCCCGGCGATGCTAATGAGTGAAAACCAGGATGTAGAAGTACTCCACATGCCTCATTGCGATCGTCTTTTTGTGCTGACTATTCAGAACATACTGGAGCTCAAGGAGCTGCTGGCAGGCGCATTTGCCATGCTGGAACTGAACAGCGTAATCCACAGACAGCTGGTGAGAAGACCACTTTAGACTCATTTTAAATTAGCCTTCTTTATGGTAATTGGGGGCTTTTGTAGTTCTTTTACACCCGAATTAAATTTTTGCGACCATGAAAGACATCCTGAGAAGACACTCGGTATTGAAAGAGGACATTGTCAATACCATCAATAAGCAAATTAAAATGGAAGCTCAGTCTTCTGCTGCTTACCTGGCCATGGCTGCCTGGTGCGATACCCGTGGCTATGACAACTGTGCGGCTCATTTTTTCAAGCAGTCTGACGAGGAGCGAAAACACCAGATGAAGTTTTTTCGATACCTGACCGATATGGAATGTGATGCTATTTCACCCTCTGTAGGTGAGTCTCAGCATGAGTTTGCTTCCCTCAGGTCTGTGTTTGAGACAGCTTTGGAAATGGAAATAGCGGTGACGGATTCTATCCACGACATGGTACGCGTCTGCAGAAAGGAAGGCGATATCGCTACTGAAGAGTTTCTAAGATGGTTTGTGCAGGAGCAAATCGAAGAGGAATTTGTAGCCAGAAGAACATTGGAGCTTTTTGACGTTTTGGGTGAAGATAAGATTGCCCTGGGAATGATCGAGGAGCGGGTGCTCACCATCGAGTACAGTGCTGAAGGATAAAATTGAATAATCAATAAGATAATAAAAGGAGAATCAGTGACGGTTCTCCTTTTTTTTATTTCACTACTTTAAGGGAGGTATCACTAAACCTGGTATCACTACCCATAGGAGCCGTAACTAGTTTTAATGAGTCTAAAAACCCTCATCACTAGCGATTGACAGAGAGCGTTGATCGGGCCACATTTGCGTTGTTGTTTAGAATGATTCTAAATAATCAGGCAAATGAAAAAACTCTTACTCTATATAGCACAGGTTTTAATCACTTTCACCGTCCTCGCCCAGTCTTATCAGGTGCAGGGGATCGTGACAGATGAAGCGGGTGAAGGGATACCCGGAATCACGGTGACCATCAAGGGAACCGGATCAGGTGTCTCTACAGACCTCTCTGGTTCTTTCTCGCTACCACTGATGGGCCAATCTATACTGGTTTTTTCAGGGATTGGATTCGAATCCACGGAGCAGCAGGTGGACAGATCAACCACTACATTGAAGATTAAACTCAGGTCAAGTACCACGGAGCTTAGTGCGGTACAGGTCATCGGTAAGTCCGAGCATACAGAAACACGAGAGCAGCCTTTTGCTGTGTCGGTGGTGGATGTGAAACCTCTGAAAGTACAAAACCTGGATGTCAATCAGATTCTTGGGACAGTATCGGGTGTGAGGATTCGTGAGCAGGGAGGAATGGGCTCCGGTTTCGATTTTTCACTCAATGGCTTTACCGGCAAGCAGGTGAAGTTCTTTCTGGACGGCATTCCTATGGACAACTTTGGTTCATCTCTCTCGCTGAATAACATCCCTGTCAACATGATCACCGGGATAGAGGTATATAAAGGGGTGGTACCAGTACACCTCGGTTCCGACGCTTTGGGAGGAGCGGTGAATGTCACCACTGACCAGAATGTTCGAAATTATCTCAATGCCTCTTATGCCATTGGGTCATTCAATACCCACCGGGCATCAGTACTGGCCAGGTATACAGAACCCCGCACAGGCCTTTCTTTCAATGCCAATCTGTTTTTGAACTACTCTGACAACAACTATATGATGCGGGATGTGGAAGTGCCCAGATCCGATGGTTCGGGAAAGCTGGACACGGTGGATGTGAGGCGTTTTCATGATGCCTATCAATCACAAACGGCCCAGTTGGAATTAGGGGTGGTCAATAAACCATTTGCCGATCGGCTGTTTGTGGGATTGATCGCATCCGGCAATGAAAAGGAGGTACAAACAGGCCTGAACATGCAGGATGTGTTTGGGGAAGTGATGACCACCGATCAGGTACTCATTCCTACATTCAAGTATAGAAAGTCTAATCTTTTCGTGACGGGACTGGACCTGCGGGCATATGCCATGTACAACCGGAGAAAAGCCGTGCGGGCAGACACGAGTTCACGAACCTACAACTGGTATGGGGATTACAGCACCCGGATCAATAATGCCGGAGAATTCTCCTATAACAAATCTCTATTTAGCTATGACGATGAGTCCTACCTGGCTACGGCCAACCTGAGCTACCAATTGGGCAAGAATCATTCGGTTTCGGTCAATCACACGTTTAGTCAATTTTCCAGGGTAGGTAAAGATCCGATGCGTGACCTCAGTGAGGTGCCCTTTACCACCCCAAATACCATCACCAAAAACATCTCAGCGCTTTCTTACAGCCTGAGTCTGATGGATGATCAATGGAAGACGTCCGTTTTCACCAAGGCTTTTATGATGCACTCCAGTACCCAGGTGGAGAGTGAAGATACGGATGAGTTTGAAGAATATAATATTCAGTTCTTACTCAACGGCTATGGCGTAGCCTCTACCTATTTTGTGACGCCCTGGGCACAGGTGAAGCTTTCGTATGAAAATACCTACCGATTGCCAGAAGGTGAAGAGATGTTTGGAAATGGCCTGACTGTCTTGGCCAATACTACTCTGGAACCCGAGCAAAGTAATAACTACAATGCGGGCATTTTGGTGAGCAAAGTATTCAAAGACCACACCATTCGGTTTGAAGGAAACTACCTCTACCGTAAAGCGTCCAATTTTATAAGACTTGACGCCTCACAGCCTCGAAACTCTAATTATGTCAACCAGGCGAAAGTCAACCTCGCCAGCATAGAGGGAGGGGTTCAATATACTTATATGCGTCTGCTTAACCTGGGGATCAACGTCACCAAGCAAAAGAACATCAATGCAGATGAAAGTGATCGCCTTTTTAAAGACGACCTGCCCAATCAGCCTTTCCTCTTTGGGAATCTCACGGCCGGGGTTCAATTCCACCATGTGGGATTAGAAGATAGTCGGCTTTCTATCAACTGGCTCTCCCTGTTTGTGGATCAGTTTTACTGGAAATGGCCAAGTCAGGGGACCAAAAAATACAAGTATGACATTCCCCGGCAGCTTTCGCACAACCTGGCATTGTCCTATGCATTCGATGAAGGAAAATACAGTGCCTCACTGGCCTGCAACAACATCACCAACACCATAGTGTATGACAACTTCGCCATGCAAAAGCCCGGGCGATCTTTCAGCCTGAAGCTGAGCTATTTTCTATCCAACTGATCATTTTAAAAACTTAAATAAACAGAACAATGAAGAATATCAAACTAAGTGTATGGGCCCTTTTGAGCTCATTTTTTATCCTTTCAACTACCTCTTGTGAACCTAGTGATGAGCCTGATCCCGATGAGGGTGAAGAAGGTTGGTCAGGCTACGTGGTGGGTCTGCGGGCCACAGAGGGAGACGCCTCTGCAGACTATATCGTGTCGGTGGATGACCTGATGTCGGGAGTGATCACTTCAGAGGGTCAGGGCATAGAGCAGTCTGGTTGGTCATATTACACTGCTGTAGGTGACAACTATCTTTCGATTGGCTACACCCTCAATGAGTGCATCGGGTATAAGGTGGATGCCGGGGAATTGTATTTAAACTCAAAGTTTGTATTTGAAAGAATAGACTGTGTAGGTTCCTTGGAGGGAGATTCGTTTCTGGCCATTGGCGCTCCGTGGGGCGGGGGTTCATATGACTGTCAGTTGCAAGTGGTAGACGCAGGGGATGTGGCCATCACGAAGACCGTGAAACACCCGATTTACGAATCCTACTTTTATGTGGACTCTTTGGATGAAGAGGTGCGGCTCAATGCCTGGCCTACCAGCACTTACCTGGCTGGTGACAAATTATACGTGTCTTTCTATCCTCTACACGGTACCTCCTGGGAGACCCCGCTGGTGGATAAGGCTTACGTGACGGTGTATTCCTATCCGGGTTTAGAGTATCTCAAAACTTTTGAGGATGACCGAACGAGCCCAATTGGCTATTACGGTGGCCAGCCGTCTCTCGTGACCACTGAGAGTGGAGACATTTACACCATCTCGTCTTCGTCTTATTTCGCAGGATTTACACATGTGAGTCAACCCTCCGGAGTACTCAGAATCAAGGCTGGTGCCACGGAGTTTGATCAGGATTATTTCTTCAATGTGGAGGAGGATTATGGATACAAAATACAAAATGCAGTGTATGCCGGTGGCGGGAAGGCTGTGGCCAGAATTTCTGACCCTGAAAATGATACCGGTCGGGAGGTGCAGTGGGCTGGATTTGGAAATTTTGACGTGATGGAAGTCGCGGTAATCGACCTTGAAGCCAGGACTTTGACCAGAGTGTCAGACATCCCGGTGCACGCAGGACAGTATCAGACGCCCTACCTGGTGGAAGACGGCAAAGTATACATGTCCATCAGACAAAATGAAACCGGAAAAGCCTATGTCTACCGAATAGATCCGGAGACAGCCACCGCCGAGCGTGGTGCCGAAATAGAAGGTATTGAGCTTCAGGGCATTTTCAAGCATAATTAATTATTCTAAAAAAGAGCCTATGGGAGATTCCCTGGGCTCATACCTTTTTCAAATCTTATGAATCAATCAAAAACAATACTTACTCTGGTTCTGGTGATGATGGCATGCGCCCAGTCCTTTGCGCATTACATGTGGCTGGAGACCTCCGAGTCTGGTGAGTTGGGCAAGGCCCACGCGGTAAAAGTGTTCTTTGGCGAATATACCTATGGCGTAGTGGAGGACCCTTCTGGGGAGAATTTTGCAGCAGTAAAAAACTTCAAACTGTCGGTGGTGACCCCATCTGGCCTGAAACATGAAATCCCCACATCCGTCAAAGGGGATGCTTTTGAAGGAATTTTTACTCCTACGGAAAAGGGCACTTACACCGTCACGTTAAACAATGACGAGATCGAGGTGATTGATTACACCCAGTATGATTTTGGGGTTTTTAAGACCCACTATCACTCCACTGCCAGGGTGGTAGTGGGTGGCGAAAGTACAGAGACCAAAGCCACAAACGACAAGGGTCTGGTATTGGTGAACAGCGCTGCAGACAAAGCTGATGTAGGTGCCGAAGTGGTACTCAAAGTCCTGTACCAGGGGAAACCCTTGGCCGAGCAGGAAGTAGCCATTTATGTGGCTGATCTCTGGAGCAAGAAGCTTACGACAGACGAGAACGGTCAGGTAAGATTTGATTTACCCTGGGCTACCAGGTATACCATAGAGGCTACCAAAAAAGAGGAGGTACCTGGTACGTATCACGGTGAAGAATATGAATTTATCTGGCATTGTGCCACGTATGCCATATCACTTTGATGAGGATGATTACGCTGAGTTTCCTATTCACCATTCTGGGTTTTTGGGCTTGTTACCAAACCTCCCGAAGAGTAGCAGTTGCCGCGCTCAATAGACGATCCGAATCCGGGCGACCTAATCTGACCAGAGGCCTCCCCTTTGGTTTGATTGGATTGCTGGTAGGTTTTGTGCTTTGTGTGCTTAGTTATGGTTTAGGGTCTGGTTTGTTTGTCTTTTTAATCCTGCTGACGATCGTATCCAGTCTGATTATTCTACTGGCACCACTGGGCTACATCAGCGGAAAGAATATAGCGGTTGTCACCCTTTTGTCAGCCCTTATAGAAATCACGCTCTGATGCCGGCTCACAAAAAACATCTGACAAAATCATTTCACCAGCGCTTTGCCAAAATCACTGCCGGTTTTTTGGGTGGCTATGCGGTTACCGTGAGTTTGTTCATGGCGCTTTCACTCTGGTGGGATCGGGCCGGAGTAATGGTGACTTTGATTTTCGGAGGGTTTATCCTCTGGGCCGGGTTGATGATTGTTGCTTTTTTATTCAGAAATGGCTGGCTGGCCTGGCTACTTTATCTCGTTTTGGCCACTGTTTTTTCTGCTGTTTTTTATTTCAATCAATATACCCTGCCCCTATGAGCAACCGCATCTATAATGTGCTTTTTCATACCCATACGGTGAGCGGGCTCGTCATCAGTGTGGCACTTTATGTGATCTTTTTTGCGGGCTCCATCAGTTTTTTTAGGGATGATATCATAGCATGGGAGCGCAATCAGCCCATCAAAGCCCAAACACAGATGAATGCTGATTTTGATCAGATTCTGGACACTTTAGCCACGAGGTACGGTGACCTCAGGGGTCGTACCATTAATATCCGGCAGCCACATCAGGAGCGTAATGTGGCTGTTACTATTGAACCTTCTCAGGATACATCAGCCACTGAAAGTGCCAAAAGGAGCGTTTACACATATCTGGATACGAAGACCTATGAGGAGGGCACCTACTACTCCACCTATACCCTGGGCGAGTTTATTTATCGGTTACACTTCTTTGCTCAGATCCCCTACCCATACGGCTACCTGCTTTCAGGTTTTGTGGCCTTCTTTTTCCTGTTTGCGATCGTCACCGGGCTCATTGTTCATTGGAAAAAGATTGTGAGTAATTTCTACCTGTTCAGACCCTGGGCCAAGCTCAAAACAGTCTGGACCGACGCTCATACCGC
Source organism: Marinoscillum sp. 108 (assembly GCF_902506655.1). Taxonomy (NCBI): domain Bacteria; kingdom Pseudomonadati; phylum Bacteroidota; class Cytophagia; order Cytophagales; family Reichenbachiellaceae; genus Marinoscillum; species Marinoscillum sp. 108. The sequence continues at coordinate 72,741 of NZ_LR734819.1, forward strand.
ATTGGGCTTTATCGGGCTGCCCTTTCAGTTTATATTTTCAGTAACAGGCGCAGTGCTGATTATTGGTACCACCATCATGCTGGGTCCGGCCAGTTCGTTGATCTATGACAATGATCGGAATCTGATGTACCGCGAACTCCTGGATCAGCCCCTATCTCCAGGTTTTGCCAATCATCCGGTTGATTTTGATCAGAGTCCGAACGAACTGGTCAAACGGGCCCAATCTTCCTGGAACAATGCAGTTTTGAGCAGGCTTTGTATTCAGAACTACGGTGATGAAAGCATGAAAATTTTGGTGGAAGTCAGGCCTCAATCCAGGGGTGCGCTGCTGGGGCTGGGAAGGGCTACTTTCGATAAGACGGGTGTACTGATTGACCAAACAGATGAAGAATCCATTAACTATATCGTCGGAGTGGATCAAATGATGCGCAGGCTCCATTTTGGAGATTTTGGCGGGTATGGCCTTAAGATCATCTACTTTGTTTTTGGGATCATTACTTGTTTTGTGATTCTTTCTGGTGTGTTACTTTGGGTAGAAGCCCGTGACAGAAGGAGCACAGTGCCCTGGAAGAGAAATGCCAACCAGTGGGTTGCCAGTATTTTTGTGGCGATCTCACTCAGCATGTATCCGTCGATAGCATTGTTATTCAGCATGGTCCGGTTGGTACATGATGCGGGTGACCTTGCACCGCATGTGTTTATATATAGCATGTTTTTCACTTCCTGGCTGATACTGAGTATCGGCTTTGCCATATGCCGAAACAATTATCTGACAAGCAAATACTGTTTGCTTCTGGGCTCCATTTTGGGTTTTGCCATTCCAGTTGTGAATGGGATGGTTACCGGAAACTGGATGTGGTATACTTATAATGTTCAGCAACTACAGATTTTTGTGGTAGATGCTTTTTGGTTCGTTACATCGCTGATTTCTCTACTGGTCTTTTTGAGGTTGAAAACAAGACTGCCAGGTCCCCTTTTGGAAAAGGAAGCCCCAAGCGAAGCGTGCGAATTGATTGAGGCCAGTACGTTTTGATCATGGGTACCATCGAGGACTTTGACCGAATACTTCTGGCTCTGCAGGAACAGATTCAAAATAACCCTGCAGATCGTGAACGCATTTTGACCGATTTCGTCCGGACCACACCATGTCCATACCTGCAAAACCGCCTGAAGGCAAGTGGTCTCACTAGTTCTAGGGATTCATAACTAGGGGTAGTGAAATTGTATTTTGCCTATCACTAGCGATTGATAGCCGACTCCATTTGGCACATCTTTGCACTTATTTAGAATTAGTCCAAATAAAGAACGATCAACAAAATGAATAAACTAAATACGATATTATTAATATCAGGGGCCCTTTTGGCAGGCAGTCTAAGCTCATGTAACGAAGGGGATGATGATGACGTGTCTCTGGAGATTCCTTCCACCTATGAGTTTACCAGGGATGGAGCTTCCACTGTGGATTATTCCGGTCAGACTGCAAGACTGGATATGTTGGCAGAGCTGAAGGCCTATATCGGTACGGCCAATGACGGAGCAGTGCTATCTGAGGAGGTTCTCCTGGACATGTTTGCCAATGAAAACAATCCTTTTTCTAGTGCAGAACTCAATGAGAGCGGCAAGCAGCTAAAGGATAAGACATTCGCTGCGGATGTCACATTTTTCAGCAGTATCCTGGCTTCTGCTGCATCGGCCAGTGCTTCAGAAACAGGCGCTTCTCAAGGAAAGGCGGGTCTTATCTCGAGAGGAGCCGATAGGCAGATTTTGGTAGATGAAAAAGGCTGGGAGTATACGCAGTTGGTGGAAAAGGGCCTTATGGGAGCAACGTTTCTCAACCAGATCTACAACAGCTATTTGACGGACGCCAAAATTGGCAATGGTGTAGAGAATACAGAGCTGGAAGCTGATAAAAACTATACTGCCATGGAACACCACTGGGATGAAGCCTTTGGTTACTGGGGTGTGAATCCTGAATTTGATGTAGATGGCGAAAATCGGTTTCTGGGCAACTATACATACGGGAGAGAAAGCTATCTCGGAAGTGCCACCAAACTGAAGGATGCTTTCCTGAAAGGTAGAACGGCGATAGTCAACAAGACTTATGAGATTAGAGATGAGCAAAGGGATATTATCTACACTGAATTTGAGCTGATAGTAGCTGCCACAGCCATCCATTATATCAATGAAAGCATTGCTGATTTAAGCGGAGATGATCAGGGCTCATTATTTCATCATGCATCAGAAGGCTACGGTTTTGCGATGGCCCTGAAATACAGCCCTTACAAGCAGATAACCACTGAGGAGCTGAATGAAGTGCTGAATGCTGGCTTTGGTACGAATGGTGACTTCTGGACAATTTCCGTGACTAGCTTGAACAATGCCAAGAACATTTTGGCCACTGCTTATCCGGCTTTGACCGATATTGCGGACGAGTTATAAATGAAGCCATTACCAGGCGCTACATTATAAAACGAAATGAATAGATGAGATTATTGACATTGGTTTTTCTGGCATTGGCCATGCTGACTTCCTGTACTTCAGATAAAGATCCATTCGGCAAAATGAATGATTTTGATCAGGGACAGATGTTGGAAAACCTTGCCAATAATCTCATTGTACCTTCCTACCTCGGGTTGAGAGACCATACAAAAAGTTTGAAAGAGGCTATTGCAGCTTACCGCAGTGCCCCAACCGTAGAGACCCTCACAGCGGCACGTGAGGCACTTAAATCTGCAAGGCTGGCCTGGCAGCAATGCAGCCCTTATCAGTTTGGCCCTTCAGAGTCCAATGGCCTGGCCGGGATTCTCAACATTTACCCGGTAGACACCCTCAAAATCAATCGCAATATCCAATCTGGAGCATACGATCTTACTACCCTGGCCAACGCTGATGCCCGTGGATTTCAGACATTGGGATACCTGCTCTACCGGCCGGGACTGAGCGATGAGGAATTGATTTCTGCGACCTTAGCGCCAGATCGCCTGTATGCGGACCAGGTGGCGCTTCTTATGGAGGAGGCTTCACTAACGGTCTATGATCAATGGGCTCCGGAGGGGGGAAATTACATTGGTACGTTTACCAGCGAAGATGCTTACGGTGTGAACGTGGGAAGTTCGGTGGGTAAATTGATCAACGCCATGAACCTGGACTTTGAGCGAAATACCCGAGATGGGAAAATTGGAATTCCGGTTGGAATCCGATCTTTGGGTGAGCCCATCTTTCATGCATGTGAAGCCTATTATGCCGGGTACTCCGTAGAACTCTTCAAGGCCAGCATTGCCGCCTATTACACCCTTTATAAAGGTGCTGAAGATGTGGGACTGGACGATTATCTTCAGGCCATTGAGGCTACCACTACTCAAAATGAGGATTTGTCTGTGCGAATCGACACCCAGTTCAAAGCGCTGATAGAGGCAGGAAATATGCTGGAAGATCCCCTTCCTGCTCAGATTGCTAACGATCAGGTGACCGTACAAGCGGTGTTTGCAGAAATGCAACGCCTGGCTGTCCTTTTCAAAACAGACATGGCGTCCTCGCTTGGTGTGGTGATCACTTATCAGGACAATGATGGGGACTAATGTTAGCGCTTAAAGCCTTACTGGCAGAGCGGCTAATCACCGGAAAGGTTTCCATTGCACCCTTGGTCACCTTCAGGATCCTGTTTGGTTTGCTAATGTTGGCATCCATTGTCCGTTTTTGGGCTTACGGCTGGATTCATCAATTTTACATTGCTCCCAAAGTCTACTTTCCTTTTTTACCCGGTGTTGAGCCGTTGCCCGGAGTGGGTATGTATGTGGTTTTCTCCGCCATGGCCATAGCAGCTGCAGGTATTGCGTTGGGCTGGTTTTATCGCGTTTCCACCACTACTTTTTTTGTGCTCTTTACCTATGTAGAGTTGATTGATAAGACCAATTACCTCAACCACTACTACTTCGTGAGCCTGATGGCTTTTTTGTTGATATGGATTCCAGCCAATGGCGATTTTTCCCTGGATGTAAGGCGGGGCACTCGTAGACCAACAGATCAGGTACCTGTGGGTTTCTTGAATTTGCTGAGGTTTCAGCTGGTGGTGGTTTATTTCTTTGCAGGCCTGGCCAAAATCAATTCGGATTGGCTACTGAAGGCCCAACCAATGAAAATGTGGTTATCAGCAAATGCCTACCGTCCGATACTGGGTACCATATTGCGTTATAAGGTTACCGCCTATCTATTTAGCTGGTTTGGGATGGTGTATGACCTGTCCATCCCGTTTTTCTTATCCCTAAAAGCGACACGCCAGTTGGCTTTTTTCTGTGTAGTGGTCTTTCACCTGATGACCTGGTGGCTTTTTCCCATTGGGATGTTTCCATTTATCATGATCGGTCTCACCACAGTTTTCTTCAGTCCTGAGGTGCATCTAAAGGTGCTCACCATCCTTAAGTCCCTTTTTAAGTGGCAGGTCAGACCAGAGGTGCGGCCTACCGCAATCTCTCATCCATTACTCAAACTGTTTGCCGTTTTTATCGCACTGCAAGTATTGATACCTCTTCGATATCTCTCTTATCCTGGTGACGTGTTTTGGAACGAAGCGGGGTACAGATTTTCATGGCGCGTGATGCTCATGGAGAAGGCGGGTAGTGCCACCTACTATGTGCGCGATAGGGATACCGGCCAGCAATCTATGGTGGCAAACTACGAACACCTGTCCCCCCAACAGGAAAAAATGATGGCTACTCAACCGGATATCCTCGTGCAATATGCCCACTATCTGCACGATCACTACGAGGGACTGGGAATGACTGACCCTATCGTGACTGCAGATGTGTTCGTTACGCTCAATGGACAGCCCAGCAGGCGTTTCATCAGCCCTGAGGTTGATTTGAGCAAAGAGTCCATCATTGGAAGTTATTCCCTGGTAGTACCCCTCGATCACTAGTTCTAGTGAGTGCTCCCTAGGCTTAGTGAGTCCCCTTTTGCCTATGACTAGCGATTGAATCACGTGCTTAATACCCCGACCTTTGCGCTTATTTAGAATTAGTCCAAATAGATAGCGGAATTCATTGACGCTATGTCAGCTTGGAAAAATGAGATGGTAGCACTGAGGGACATATGGAGATTAGGGGTCACACTGGCTTTTTTGGTGGTGGCTTGTTCTGCCATGTCTCAGCGTATATCCGGAGTAGTCACCAATGAGGCAGAGGAGCCAATGGAAGGGGTGATGATTTTCCTGGAAGGCTCATCTTTAAAAACCACAACGGACGCCAAAGGGTATTTTGAGCTCAGTGATTTGGGTGACGGGGATTATAGGATTGTAGCATTTTTTCCTGAATACCAAACAGATTTTCTGGACGTGAAGGCAGGTGCGGAAAATACTACCATTAGGTTCAGGCTGAAGCCAATGAGTCAGGAGCTTGAGTCAGTAGTGGTGGAAAATACCCGATCAGAAACCATGGGTATTAGCTGGCTCCAGTCTGTGAGCGGAGCAGCCATTTATGAAGCCAAGAAAACAGAGCTCATCAATGTTGGTGGGTTGATAGGTAACAAAGCAGCCAATGTGGGGCGTCAGGTCTATGCACAGGTACCCGGCTTGAATATTTGGGAAAGCGATGGTGCGGGGATCAATCTGGGTATTGGCGGACGAGGACTCAACCCCAACCGCACGTCCAATTTCAATGTGCGACAGAATGGTTACGACATTTCAGCCGATGCACTTGGCTATCCGGAAAGCTATTACACGCCACCAGTGCTCGCGCTGGACAAAATCGAGGTGGTGCGCGGTGCTGCCGGGCTGCAGTATGGAACACAGTTTGGAGGGATGCTCAATTTTGATTTTAAAGAGGGCCCCAGGGATAAGAAAATCGAATTGACCTCTGCCCAGACACTGGGCTCATTTGGCTTGTTCAATACTTTCAACAGCCTGGGAGGTACCGTGGGGAAGGTGAACTATTACACTTTTTACCAATACAAGCACAGTGAGGGCTGGCGGCCCAATTCTCAGCAGGATCAGCACAACCTTTTTGCGTCGGTTACTTATGACTTCACACCCTTTCTGAGTGCTAAGCTCGAACATACCCACATGACCTATCTGGCCCAGCAACCAGGTGGACTTACGGACATTGAGTTTTATCAAAACCCACAGCAGTCCAAGCGCGCTCGCAACTGGTTTGATGTGGGCTGGGACCTTACCGCTATGGAGTGGAACTACCGCTATTCTTCTAGCCTGAAGTTTAACAACAAAACCTTTATGCTGGGCGCCAACAGGTATGCCGTGGGTAATCTGGAAAGGATAGATCGGCCAGATGATCCGACAGAAAATCGCAACCTTCTGAAAGACGAGTATCACAATTGGGGCAATGAGTTCCGAACAATCTATCACTATAACCTCTTGGGTCAAAAATCGGTTTTGCTAGTGGGTAACCGACTGTATTTTGGTAAGACACTAAGAGAACAAGGGGAAGGAGACAATGGCTCAGGTCCTCATTTTGAATTTGAAAACAAGGAGGAGCCCGGGGAGTCTGATTTTACCTTTCCGAGCAGGAATGTGGCATTTTTTGCAGAGAACATATTCAATCTCACACCCAGACTGAGCGTTACCCCGGGAATCCGGTATGAATACATTCGCACGGATGCGAAAGGTTACTACTACGACCGCAGAGAGGACCTGGCCGGTAACGTGATCTATGAGGAGAAAGTAGAGGAGGACAAAAGTAAGCCCAGGTCATTCGCGCTGATGGGGGTTGGGATCAGTTACAAATACAGCGAGACCGTGGAGGTTTATGGCAATTTTTCACAGAATTTCCGAGCCATCAATTTCAATGATATTCGGGTGGATAACCCGTCACTAAAGGTGGATGAGAACATAGATGATGAGAGTGGATACAACCTTGACCTTGGGATCAGAGGGGCCGAGGCTGGTAAGTTTAGGTACGATGTTTCATTGTTTTATTTATCCTATCAGGGGCGCATTGGCAATGTATTGCGGACTGAGCCTGATCCACGGTTTAATAATCTGGTAGATCGTACTTTTCGGTATCGTACCAATGTTGCGGATGCAGGCATCCTAGGGCTGGAGAGCTACATAGAAGCGGATTTGTTAAAGCTCTTTTCTATTCCGGCAGAAAAGAGCACAGTGACCACTTTTCTGAATTTCGCGATGATCTCATCGCGCTATATGAACAATGATGAGGCGGGTATTGAAGGTAACAAGGTAGAGTTGGTGCCCCCGATCAATATCAAATCTGGTGTGACCTATAAGCGTGGCAATTTTGGAATCTCCTATCTCTACACCTATGTAATGGAGCAATATTCAGATGCCTCCAATGCCGACAGTACTCCTCCTGTGCCTACAGCTGTTGAGGGAATTATCCCCACTTACTTCGTGATGGATCTTTCTGTGAGCTATGGATACAAATTCTGGACATTTGAGGGTGGCGTAAACAATTTTACGGGTGAGTCATACTTCACCAGGCGGGCAGCTGGCTATCCGGGTCCGGGTATTATCCCCGCCAATCCCCGTAATTTTTATGTGGGTGTGGGTGTGAAGTTTTAGCGCGTCAAAAGTTCCCAGAAACCTCGAGGTGTAAGTATTTTGAGCTCCGGAATGGAATTGGCCTCATCCAAAAGATCTCTATCTCCAGTAATCAGGACATCTACTTTTGCTTCTAAGGCGGCAGCAAGTATCCATTCATCATCCGGATCTCTCAGTTGATAGGTGGATTTTTCTTTAGGGTCTATTATCGTGAATGTTCTCAAAAATGCCTCTATTTCCAGGATATCGGCTCGAGGTAACTTGAGTTTGGAGCTAAGTTTTTCGCCGAGTTCTTGTAAAACTAATTTACTCATGATCAACTCATGGCTCGTGATGACCAGGCTTAAGACATCAGCACTTAGTCCTCTTGTGGCGAAGGCGCTGATAAGAAAATTGGTATCCGCAAAGACTTTCAAGAGATCGTCTGGAAGATGTCCTCATCTGTCAGTAGTCCCTGAGCTTCGGCAAAAGGGAGCACTCTGTTTCTGAGTTGCTGAAAGGACTTGACCGAAAGATGTTTCTCGAGGGCCTCGCGGATCACTTCACTTTTGGTATTACCAGAAGCGTCAATCAGTGCTGAGAGTTTTGACTCTAGTTCATCGCTTAAACGTATCGTAATAGTTTTCATCTGTAATACAATGTAATACAGTATTACGAAAAAATCATGATACAGTTGGAAAGCCGCCTCTTTTCGACACAAAATCCCAAATGACAATCCCCAGGCTTACTGAAATGTTTAGCGAATGCTTGGTGCCGTATTGAGGGATCTCCAATACCATGTCTGAACTTTTGACTACTTCGTCATTGACACCAAAAACCTCATTGCCAAAAACAAAGGCATACCGCTGGTCTTTACTGGGTGCAAACTCTAGCAATGAGGTGCTTTTATCGGCTTGCTCCACCGAGACAATGTGATAACCCTGAGCCTTTAGTTGTGGGATGAGTTCGGAGATTTTTTCATGGTACTCCCAGCTTACGGTATCCGTTGCTCCCAGGGCGGTTTTGTTGATATCGCGGTGGGGCGGCTGGGCAGTGATCCCACAGAGATGGATTTTCTCCACGCGAAAGGCATCGGAGGTTCTGAATGCACTGCCGATGTTATTCATGCTGCGGATGTCATCCAGAATGATACAGGCGTTGAGTTTTTTGGATTGTTGAAACTCTTCTTGTTCCATCCTGCCCAGCTCCTCGTTTTTAAGTTTTCTCATGCGCTTGTCTTTCCTTAATATTGCTATCTAATTTTCGATTCAAAACTACCACCAATCCACAGGATGGCGAAATCCGCAAAACCTTCTGAGACTCCATTGATGAAACAGTACAATGCCATCAAGGCACGGTACCCCGGAGCGTTGTTGCTTTTTCGGGTGGGGGATTTCTATGAGACATTTGGAGAGGATGCCATCAAAGCCAGCAAAATCCTGGAGATTGTGCTCACCAAAAGAGCCAACGGATCGGCCTCTCATATCGAATTAGCCGGTTTTCCGCACCATTCATTGGATGTATACCTGCCCCGACTGGTGCGTGCCGGCAACAGGGTGGCTATCTGTGATCAGCTGGAAGATCCCAAGAGTGTCAAGGGAATAGTGAAAAGAGGTGTTACCGAGCTTGTGACTCCCGGTTTGTCGCTGAATGACAATGTGCTGGAGCAAAAGCGCAACAATTTTCTGGCGGCCATTCACTATGGTGAAAATACTTGCGGCGTTTCTTTTCTGGACTTGTCCACTGGTGAGTTTTTAGTGGCTCAGGGCAATCCTGACTATGTGGAAAAACTGGTGCAGGGGTTTCAGCCGTCTGAGATTCTATTCTCAAAATCCGAAAGGGAGCGTTTCGAAAAGGCGTTTGGTAAAGATTATACCAACTTTCATCTGGAGGATTGGATTTTCAGTGAGGAGTATGGGTATGAAAAGCTCACCCGCCACTTCAATACTGCTAATCTGAAGGGTTATGGAGTAGAGGAAATGAGGTCTGGGATCATTGCTGCCGGGGCCATTCTTTTTTACCTGGAGGAGACTGAGCACAAGGAAGTCAAGCACATCGGACAACTCTCTCGCATAGACGAGCAGCAGTATGTGTGGCTGGATAAGTTTACCATCCGCAACTTGGAGCTGATACAGCCCAGTCAGGGAGATGGTACCGCACTGATTGATATTCTGGACAATACGCAGACCCCCATGGGCAGTCGCTTGTTGCGAAAATGGATGGTGCTGCCACTCAAGAACAAGGAGCAGATAGAGCGTCGCCATCTGACGGTGGAGGCTTTTATGAGTGAAGAGGAAACCCTCAATGAAGTGAGTGGTCACCTCAAACAAATCGGGGATCTTGAGCGACTGATCTCGAAAGTGGCCACGGGTAGGATCAACCCGAGGGAAATGGTGCAGCTCAAAAGAAGTCTTTCTCAGGTGAAACCGATCAAAGATCGACTGAAGACTTCTGACAGTTCAATATTCAAACAATACCTCGACCAGCTCAACGACTGTGAAGCTCTGCTGGAGCACATCGAGGATAGTATCAAGGAGGATGCCCCCATCAACCCCAATCAGGGAAATATCCTGAAAGAAGGCGTAAATGATGAGCTGGACGAACTTCGGAAAATGGCCTTTTCAGGTAAAGATTACCTCAAAGGGATTCAGGAAAGAGAAACTGAACGCACCGGCATCAGCTCGCTGAAAATTGCCTACAACAAGGTCTTTGGCTATTACCTGGAGGTGACCAACTCCCATAAAGATAAGGTGCCGGAAGAATGGATTCGGAAGCAGACTTTGGTCAATGCTGAGCGATACATCACCGAGGAGCTGAAAGTCTACGAGGAAAAGATTCTGAATGCCGAGAGTCAGATTTTTGTCATAGAGCTGAGGCTTTATCAGGAACTGGTGTCTTTTGCCATGGAGTATATCGAACTCATCCAGCAAAACGCAAGGGTGATTGCAGCTTTGGATTGCCTCACGGCGTTTGCTTTTTTGGCCAAACGAAACAATTACGTGCGGCCGACCATGAGTGAGGAGTTTTCACTCGACATTAAAGCGGGTCGTCATCCCGTGATTGAGCAGAATATGCCGCCAGAGGAGGATTATATTCCCAATGATGTCTTCCTTGATGATGAGTCTCAGCAGATCATGATTATTACTGGACCTAACATGGCAGGTAAATCAGCTCTACTGCGACAGACAGCTCTTATTGTACTCATGGCTCAGATGGGGAGTTTCGTCCCTGCCGGATATGCCCGTATTGGTTTGGTGGATAAAGTATTCACCCGGGTGGGCGCTTCGGATAATCTTTCTCGGGGGGAATCTACCTTTATGGTGGAGATGACCGAGACCGCCAGCATTCTGAACAACCTGAGCAACCGCTCTTTGGTACTGATGGATGAAATCGGGAGGGGCACGAGTACTTACGATGGTATTTCCATCGCCTGGTCCATCGTGGAGTTTTTGCACAACCACCCACAGTACAAGGCCAAAACCCTTTTTGCTACGCACTATCATGAGCTCAATGAGCTCACCAATGACTTGCCCAGGGTAAAAAACTTCAATGTAGCAGTAAAGGAGCTGGAGAACAAGATCATTTTCATCAGAAAATTGCAAGCCGGAGGCAGCGAGCATAGCTTCGGTATTCACGTGGCTCAGCTAGCGGGGATGCCCAATCAGGTAGTAATCCGGGCCAATACCATACTGAAGCACCTTGAGGCAGATAAGCTTTCAGAGAATGAAAAAGAAAAGTTGGCGGAGGTACCCAGTAGCCAGTTTCAACTCAACCTATTTGAGTCTGACCCCAGGTTTGAAAAAGTAATGAAAATGCTGCGTGAGATAGACATCAATACCATCTCACCAGTGGAGGCGCTGCTCAAAGTGAATGAAATGAAGGAGCAACTGAAGGGATCAAAATCTTAGCACGAAAGCTCACTGAGCTAATTTGTACTTGGTCAGCGCTTCTTCGTACTGATAAATGATCTGATTGAGCACATCCAGGTTATTCATGTAGCGAACTTTAGAATCGATTCGTACATGTCTTTCAAGATGACGCTTTACTCTCAAAGAGCACTCCAGGCCCGCTCTCAATTCTTCGACTGAGAAAGTAGAAATCACATACTCGTGATCCAAGGCAATTTTATCAGGTTGGTACATGGTTGGTTGTACTATTATAGGTTGATTGGAATCAAAACAATTTAATAACAATTTCTTAAATAAAAAGTGTTTTATTGATAATTTTCGAGAAACTGTAAAATATTAGCTACCCATTTTGCCAAAAACGCAGTTTAATATTCTGCTATTCAAGAATCTGCAATATGAAGCCATGTGTAAAAGGATTGAGTATCTAATTGAAAATTGAACTATTTGAATATGCGTATTTACTGTGTGGCGCATGACGCTGGTCTGATAAAGTGTTGCTCAGCGGAGCCCATCAAGCATAAACGGTGTACAATCACGGTGGAAGGAGGCTACGATCCGGCAGTGAGATGAGGACCGTTTTAAATTCAGGTAAAATATTTTAATTCATCATCTTGCAATTAATTCATCATCTGTTAAATTTGCAGTCCCTTAGAACGAAAGGGATAAGCGAGAGTAGCTCAGCTGGTAGAGCACGACCTTGCCAAGGTCGGGGTCGCGGGTTCGAATCCCGTCTCCCGCTCAGGTCCTGACCCGAAGCTTTCGGGCCGGGACTTTGTGTTTTAGGGCTACCGAGAAGTAGTCAGTGTCGCCCGGATGGTGGAATTGGTAGACACGCAGGACTTAAAATCCTGTGACCCTTAAAGGTCGTGCGGGTTCAAGTCCCGCTCCGGGTACAAATAAGCGATTCAGGAATGGATCGCTTTTTTGGTTTTAAGGAGAAGACATTGGAGCATGATCTTTAAGGTTGTGCGGGTTCAAGAGGGGCGTCGCAGCCTCCCGCTCCGGGTATAAATAAGTGACTCAAAATTGGAACCACTATAGTTCAAGTTCCGGATGGGCTGTCTGGTTTACCGGGAGAAAAATCCTCACCTTAGTCCCTTTTCCGGGTTTGGAGTCTAGCTTGATGCTACCATGGTGCTCCTGTACGATAGATTTCACAATGGCCAGTCCAAGGCCGGGGTTGGTATCTTTGGTGGTAAAGAAGGGTTCAAAGACCTGCTCTTGTAAGTCCTGAGGGATTCCTACTCCGTCATCCGAAATTTCCAGCCCTATTCTCTTATCATCTTTTCTATAGTACCTGATGGTGATTTCGCCTTCATGCTCTATGGCTTGCACGGCATTCATCAGGAGGTTGACTAGGAGTTGATTGATTTTGGCAGGATAGCACTCTATAGGCGGAATATTACCAAACATCTTATTGATGGTGATGCGAAAGCCGATCTGATTATTGAGCAATGTCAGAGAGGTGTCTACTTCCTTCTGCAAGTCTGTGAAAGAGTAAAAATTTTGAGAGTCTGCGGTGAAGGAGCTCAGACTTTTCACAATGTCGGTGCTTTTGGAGGCGCCATTAAGAATGGATTGGGCTAGCTGATTGCTGTCATCCATGAGCATCTGGTATTCTGCCAGGAGTGCTGGTTCACTTTCTTTGGCATGAAGCTGAAGTTGCAGATGCTTGAGCTCCTCCAGATTTTTCATAATGCACTCAGCACCCCCACGTATGTAGTTGAGAGGATTGTTGAGTTCATGGGCAATACCGGCAGTGAGGTGACCCATTGAGGCGAGTTTTTCTGATTGGATCAGCTGTCCCTGGGCAGATTTTAGCTCTTTGATGGTCTTCATCAGGCGGCTGTTTTGATTCTTGAGCTCTCGGGTTTTTTCCTGTACCCGAGCCTGTAAGAGTTCGTTTCTTGATTTGAGTGTACGGCTTCTGAGTCGTGCTAAAAATAAAGTGAGCAGAATCACCAGAATGAGTACTCCTACTCTGAACCAGCTGTTGTCGTAGAATGCTGACTTTACGGTCAGTACCGGGCTGGTTGCTGTCGGGCTCCAGCCTCCATTTCCTATTCTCGCTTGTACCATGAACTGATAGGTTCCTGGTTTCAGGTTAGAGTACAGGATAGTGTGCTGGTTGTAAAAAGGAATATGCTGCCATTGGTCTTCCAGTCCATCCAGCTTTAACCGATAGTTAATATGCTCTTCGTCGTAAAAGGAGACGGAGCGGTATTGAAATCGAATATTGTTTTCTGAGTGGTCGAAACTTTGAGATGAGGTTGGGGTACCATTTACTGTGGCACCGAGGTATTCTATTTTGGGTACCGGGAGTTCAGGAATTGCTCTTGGGTCATAAATGGATATTCCCTCATCTGTTCCTACAAGGATTTTGCCATTTCTAGAAAGGACCAATGCATTTCTATTGACTTCATTTCCGGCCAACCCGTTGGTTTTGGAAAGATGGTAAGTCTCATTGGGGCTCACCAGATAGATGCCCTTGCCGGTACCTACCCACAGTCTTCCCTCACGATCCGCCAAAAAGGAATAAACCGGTGAATCAAAATGATCATAAATTGGAGAGTGGACAATCTGGTTGCCTTCCAAAACTCTGACTCCATTGGCGGTACCCAGCAGAAATTGCCCGTCGTATTGTATGCCTGTATAGATGTTATTGTCGTTGAGGATTTCGGATTGAATGAACTCCCCGGACACAAGATCGCTGACCCCCATCTGCGTGAGCAGTAGTTGTCGTTGGTCATCGAAAGCCATCTTCCTGATGATCCCATAATCATCCTTTTGTGGCGTGGTTATCGGGCTCCACAGATTACCATCTTTTCTGTAGATCGTATTTTGACACGAAGCGTAGAGTCTTCCCTGATGTACCTGAAGGTCCAGTACCCTGCTGTTCTCATTGATCAGGTCAAAATCAAACTGTCCATCTTTGAACCTGACCACTCCCGCTGTGTTTCCAGCCATGTAAATATTGCCCTCGAATGAAACCATATCCATGACCCGGGCATGAATGAATTTCCGAGGGAAAGGATATTTTTCTATATCACCTGTTGAGCGAACAATATTAAGTCCCAGATTTGACCCAAAATAGAGGTCTCCGTTTTGATCTTCCAGTATGGCACTCACTTCGTTTTCAAGTAAAAAGTGACTATTGAAATTCCAAGTATCCTGGTTGTTCACCTTAAAGGCTCCCCGAAGTGTGGCTACCCACAGTGAGCCTTCATGGTCAACCATAGCGTTCATACAGACATAATCCAGATCGAAGTACTCCGTGATTACTGCTCTTTTTTCATGACTATGGAGGTCATACTGATGGAGCGGAGAGTTGGAACTATAGTATAGTTTGCCTCTGTGATGCATAAGGTTACTCACCGCTCCTACATCAGGGTAACCAATGAGTTCATTGCGAAAGAGAAATGTGATTTCTTCTGAGCCGCTTGATAAAACTCCCAGCCAGTCTTTACCTAATAAATAAAAGGTATCATCTTCCTCATTGTAGTCCAGATCCAGGACCTCTTCATGTTCAACAAGGGTGGTCAAGGATCCATTGAGATATATATGCAAACCTTGGCTCGAAGCTATCAGGACGGTATCACCGAGGGTCTTGATGCTATTAATCTTAAAGCTTTCGGGGTCTTTCTGGCCAAGGAGGTCAAGGTTCCATTGGTTATCGGAATAAAAATAGAGTTTGTTCTGAGTGCCAATGATCAGGCTGTTGCCGTGACCCGAGAGATGGTGACCCATGACGTATCGGGAATGAAGGGGTAAATTGGCTATTTCCGGTGGGAGATTTAATGGAGACCAACGATCATCCGTATATACGGAAAAGGAAAGTTTGTCCCCGTTGAAACCAAGTACATAAACAGAACTATCTGACAGAGCTTCCAGGCACACTTTGCCGATTATTGGCAGAATACCCAGCGAATCTGGGAAACTCAGCCAGCCCGTGCCGTCATACGTGCTAATACCATCTTGTGTGGCAAACCAGATTTCGCCATTTGGAAGTTGCTCCATTTCTGTGATACGGTTGGAAACCATACCATCTAGGTTTTTATAGACACAAGCTGAGAAATACTGACCATTTACCACATGGCTCCCTATCCAGCAGCAAAGTAAAAAAAGAGATTTACGTAATGGGAGCACTCTTGACCAGATCATCTAGGGTTTGAAAACTTTTTGAAATTGCGCAAAAAAGGTGGAATAGAAATTTAGCCTGAAATGCAGAGAAATCGGTCAAAATTAAAAAAATAATCACCAGAGGTTATGGCTGATGTTACAATGAGAAGTAATGATTTATCAAGTGCACACTGAATGAAAGAATTGGCATCTTTGCCACCAAATAATAAATCTTTTTATAGGGTAAAAGGGCCATTTGGGGCGGAGGATATTTGGCAGAATCCAATAAAGTGAGAATAAATTCGTTGACATTTTCGCGAATTAGCCTATGAATATGAAAATAAAGAACAATTTTATCGGCCTAAAACGGCCAAAAACGAAGGTTTTTGAAAATGGCAGGATTTTATAGCTCTTTGGCAGGATCGCAAATTCAAGAAGTATCATATTAGCTCTACAAAATTCGGAAGACGCCCATGAAACATTTAATCTGGTATAGCTCGAAAACGGAAAATTACAACCACGGATCTTCTATTGATTTGAAGATTAGCGAATCTCTAATGGGAGAGAAGATGGAGGTGTTGTATGAAATGGAGGAATCTGAAGAACGATTGGTGAGAAAGATTGTGTCCCAGTTGAACAACGCCAGACTGGAAAAAGCACGTAACTATCAAGTAGCCTAAAAAAGAAGTTTATAAAAATATTTAAAATAAGTCCGTTTGCAATAGCAGCGGTCTTGTCTATAGCTGGTTGGGGCCCCAAGGAATTCATTCTTTGGGGTTTTTTTATTTCACCCCTTCCAAAATCAAATCCCCTCCCAAAAAATTTTTGTCAAAACAGGAACCTTATTGCACATCTATCGTAATATTGCGATATGGGAGTGACAAAGACAGATTTATTTACAAGAGAACAAAACGAACTGGCGACCGTGGCTAAGGTCATTGGTCATCCCGCTCGGATAGCCATCCTGCAGCATGTCCTGAAATCTAACCAGTGCATCAACAGCGACCTGGTCAAAGATCTGGGTTTGGCACAGGCGACTATCTCCCAGCATCTGAAAGAACTCAAATCATTGGGAATCATAAGGGGTACTGTGGAAGGTACAGCTATGTGCTACTGTGTGGATGGTGAGGTGTGGGAGAAAATCAGCAAAGACTTTCAGAAGTTTTTCGGTACCTATGATGAGATGAAGAGCTGCTGCTAGCTCTTTTTTTGAGAATCATCATCGTAATAAAGCGATATACAGATATGAATTTAATGATCAGTAATCTTAATAACAGTGTGGCTTTCTATCGAAACCTCTTTAATCGGATGCCGGTTTCGCTTTCGTTTGACACTGCCCGCTTCACTTGGGAGGAGAAAGATATCCTACTAACCGAAACTGGAAAACGACCTGAAGTTAAGAGTTGCCACACTGTAGAGGTACACTCGGTGGAGCATCTCCACGAGATGTACGCCAGGATCAAGAGATATATCTCGCAATATGACTGGCATTCACAATGTAAAATTCTTGACAAACAATTCGCAGTGTCAGATCCGGACGGACACCAATGGATCATTAAACAAGGAGAGGTTGAGATCAACTGTTCCATTGCCGATTACTGCTTTCTTGAACAAACAACTAAATAATTATATATATGAACAATCAAATTAAATTTCACATTGCTCTGAACGTATCTGAGATTGGAGCTACCGTAGACTTTTACAAAGGGCTTTTTAATGCTGAACCTGTTAAGCTGAAGGATGACTATGCTAAATTTGAGCTGGACGAGCCAGGCCTTGTGATCTCATTTATTCAGGCTCCGGATAAGGTATCCAGTCATTTTGGGCACCTGGGGCTGAGGGTGGCTAATGAGGCACAGCTCGCAAAACGCAAAGAAGAAGTTGAGAAAAAGCTTCAAATAGCACTGGAAGAGACCAATACGAACTGCTGCTATGCTCAGCAGGATAAGTTTTGGGTGAACGATCCGGATGGCTATGAGTGGGAGGTTTACCACTTTAAAAAGGATGTAGACAAAAATGATAAAAGACCACAGGCTGTTGCTTGTTGCTAATTGAAAGAGTCATTTGGGTATCTACAGCTTTAGTATCTACCACCCAAGAGCCCCCGTTGGAGGGGTGAATCTCGGCTTATGGGCTGCGCAAGCAGCCCATTGTTTTGGTAGCGGGCCAATTCACCTTCTCAGGAGGATTGCTATAATCTGCGGACTGTAGAAGCACTGCGGGAGGTGGCTTTCGAATAGAGATTTTATATGTAATGAACAGTAGGCTAAATCCTGACAAATGAAGGAACAGCATGACGTTAATAAAGTATATGATGTAATCATCGTGGGTGGTGGACAGAGCGGTCTGGCTCTCGCATATTACCTGCGACGTACCGGCCTCAGGTATGTTATCCTAGATGCCGGGACAGCATCAGGTGGTTCGTGGCAAAACTACTGGTCGTCCATCACCTTGTTTTCACCAGCCCAGTGGAGCTCGCTGCCCGGAACCCTAATGCCGGGAGGTACAGAACATTATCCGGGGAAGGGGGACATCACGGACTATCTGACATCTTATGAAAAGCGTTATGAACTAAAGATAGACCGCCCGGTCAGGGTGACAGAGATCAACTGGCATCAGGATATTTTTACTTTGCAGACCTCAGTAGGGACCTATCAGGCCCGGGTGGTGGTGGGAGCTACGGGGTCTTTCGAAAACCCCTTTATCCCTGAGATCTCGGGTCGTGAAACTTTTACAGGTAAAATCATCCACTCAGCACAGTACCGTGAGTCCACAGTGTTCAAAAATCAGAAGGTAGGTATCGTAGGGGAAGGCAACAGTGGGGCTCAGATACTTTCTGAGGTGTCCAGGGTGGCAGACACTTTTTGGATCACGAAGGATCCTCCAGATTTTTTGCCAGATCATGTGGACGGCAGGTATCTGTTTGATGCGGCTTCTCAGCTTTTCGAAGCTAAAAAGAGAGGCCGGGAGTACATCCCTCCTTCTCTGGGTCACATCGTCATGGTGCCCTCTGTAAAGGATGCTCGCTCCAGAAGCGTGCTCGTACATTATCCTTCGATCACCAGGTTTACAACGAATGGTGTGGAGCTGGAGGATCACCGGGAGCTTCCGCTGGATTCCGTTATATTCTGCACCGGCTTCCGACCGGCCCTGCAGATTTTTAAAAACCTGCCGGTGACCTTTCGTCACGATAAAATCCCAACCAATGGCACCCGCTCACGGGAGCTTCCGGGTCTGTGGATGGTAGGATACGGTAGCTGGACCGGTTTCGCCTCCGCCACTGTGGTGGGTGTGGGCCGCTCTGCCAAAGCGACCAGTATTGAGATTGAGGAATTTCTAAAATAAATTATTTCCCCGCGCAATGAATGCATCGGGTACTTTCGGGCATGAAAAGAAGGCGTTTGGGGTTGATTTCATTACCGCATCTGCTGCATTTCCCAAACTTCTCCGTGTCGATCAGGTCCAGCCATCGCCTGAGCGCCTCCAGCTTTTGTTCGGACGCCCTCAGGTTGGCCTCATCTATGGTTTTGTTATTGATGTAATCCATTCTGCTCAGCCGACCCACTGCATTGTCCAGTCCCATGGGTTTAGTGGCAACAGTTAGATCCTGTACACGTTGTTCCAGTTCCACTATTTTTTCCTCAATGGCTGTCCGAATTTCTTTTTTTTCGTTAATGTCCATGGATCGTTGATTTTAACGTTTTTTTCGAAACATCCAAGATAAAACAACCGTCCAAGTAAAGGGCATTTTCAGTTTGAAGAAAGCCGCTTATTTTTGCACACCAAAAGAAAATTTGAATATCATAAATATGGAGCAAGTAGATCTGGAACTCAGGAAGGAACACCAGGAAAAAATCAAGCAGGTAATTAGCGAGGTTGGTAAGGTGGTAGTTGGGCAGGAGTACATGGTCAACAGGTTATTGATAGGTTTGTTTACACAGGGTCATATATTGCTGGAGGGTGTGCCGGGACTGGCTAAGACCCTCACCGTGAATACCCTGTCGGATGTTTTGAAGCTTGACTTCAAGCGCATCCAGTTTACACCTGACTTGCTGCCGGCGGACCTTATCGGTACGATGATCTATAATCAGCAGAAAGCGGACTTTGAAGTAAAGAAGGGCCCGATCTTTTCTAATCTGATCCTTGCAGATGAAGTAAACCGGGCACCTGCCAAGGTACAGTCGGCCTTGCTGGAGGCCATGCAGGAAAAAACGGTTTCCATTGGGGAGACTACTTTCAAGCTGGACAGGCCTTTTCTGGTTCTGGCCACTCAAAATCCGGTGGATCAGGAAGGAACTTATCCACTTCCAGAGGCACAGGTGGATCGATTCATGTTGAAGGTACATGTGGATTATCCTACCAAAGAGGAAGAACTGGAAGTGATGCGTCGGATGGCCAACATGACTTTTAAGTCTGAGGTCAATACTATTTTATCTAAAGAAGACATATTCTCCATCAGAGAAGAGATCAATCAGGTGGCACTCTCTGAGTCGCTTGAGCGATATATCATCGAGCTGGTATTTGCAACCAGAAATCCGAAGGACTACAAACTGGATCAGGAGGCTCAATACATTCAATTTGGAGCATCACCTCGAGCTTCTATTAACCTGAACCTTGCGGCTAAGGCTGTGGCCTTTTTTGACGAACGCGACTATGTACTCCCAGAGGATATCAAAGCCGTAGCGGATGATGTGATGAACCATAGGATTTTGCTCAACTATGAAGCCGAAGCGGACGGGGTGACCACCCATGAAATCATCCGGCAAATCTTAAATAAGGTTCAAATCACCAAATAGTGGACCTGAGGGCTTTAATAGGCGATTTCTGAAGATTCTTTGGGAAACCCTTCACAATGACGTAACAAACATAATGACCAGTTAAAACTGGTCATTTTTGTTTAATGATATCGTAACAAGTCGACCCACACCAGTTAACATTAGACCGACACCTTTGCAGTCATATTAGTTAGAAATCTAATTATTCGAAACTCAAATAAAAAGGTGTTAATTATGAAAAAATTATTGGCTATAGCTTTCATGCTATCTGGATTGATGTTCATCACGTCTTGTACAGAAGATACTGTAGACCCTGACAATGGGGTGACCATTTCTGGTCTTACTGCAGCTGTCTCTATTGAAAATCTTGGAACATACGGTCCTGTGACTGTTACATTCGAAGGTGCCGACGGTCTTGCCTCAGTATCCCTTACCAAGGATGGTGCTGCTTACGGTGATACTACCTTCACAGGAGCTCCTACCACTGCTTCATTGGAATTTGGCTATACGGCTACTGAAGCGGATGAAGATGCAAACATCGTATTTGTATTTACTGCTACGGATGCTGACGGAGACGTTGAGTCTTCTACCGTGGTTATTTCTGTAGGAGAAGCAACACCTCCACGGGAAACCATCGTACTTTCTGGGGTCATCGATGAAGACATGACTTTGACTCCTGATGGATTCTATGAGCTTGCTGGTAGAGTGATCGTAACAGGTGGTGCTACTCTGACAATCGAACCAGGTACAATTATCAAAGGTCGCTTGGGAGAAGGTTCTAATGCTTCTGTTTTGATGATTGCCAGAGATGGAATGATTGATGCAGAAGGAACAGCTGAAAAGCCAATTATCTTTACTTCTGTCAATGACAACATAGCGCTTGGAGCTTTGTCTGGAACTAACCTTACTGCTACTGACAATCAGCTTTGGGGAGGAGTGGTAATTCTCGGAAATGCACCAATCTCTGTAGAAGCGGGCACTTCAGCACAGATAGAAGGTGTTCCTGCCAGTGAGCCACTGGGACAGTATGGTGGAGACAACGCAACACATAGCTCAGGTACTTTTAAATATGTGTCTCTTCGCCATGGAGGTACTACCATCGACCCTGTAGCCGGAAACGACATCAATGGTCTTACTCTTGGTGGTGTGGGTTCAGGAACTGTGATCTCTAACATTGAGGTCTTTGCCAACTACGATGACGGAATCGAGTTCTTCGGTGGTTCGGTGAATGTAACAAATGTGTTGGTATACACTGTAGGTGATGATGGTCTGGATGTAGATCAGGCTTACTCTGGTACCATTGACAACTTCCTGGTTTATACAAGTACCGCTGCATCTTCAGATGAAGGACTTGAAATTGACGGACCAGAAGGTTCTGAAAACGCTACTGGTAAATTCAACATCAAGAACGGAACAATCACTTCTGTAGATGGTGGTGGAAGTGGTGCAGATTTCAAATCAAAAGCACAGGGTTCTGTGACGAATGTGAAATGGGCGAACTTCACCGGAGGATCTACGGTGAAAATCAGAGCCAGCTTCAACGCTGACTGTACAGTAAAAACGGATGCCATGTCTCATTTGACTGCTGGTGACTTAAGCTTCACCACTGTAGAGTTTGCTGCGATCAAGGTTTATTCAGATCAGGATTGTGCTACTGAATTGGCTGCAGCTCAGGCTTCAGCTGAGGCTAGCGTTACCATAGGTACTGCTACTGGTGTGTCTGATGCCACTGTGTTTGCCAGCTGGACGGCTGCTGCTCAGGCAGGCCTTCTTTAAGGGACGATTTCAGAGGAAATATATAGATAACATTGATTTAAAGAGGAGACTCCATATAGTTGGGGTCTCCTTTTTTGCTGAAAGCAGGGAGATAGCATGGATTTTTGCAGAGTCCACCGATCGACAACTCATTAAGTGACCCGCTTGCTCCGGCAATAATGTTACTCTGATGTTAACACGATTTTAATACGAAGGGTCAAAAGTTAAATTTTTCATAATTATTTATTGCCACCGCTCCAGTCTTTATCAATCTAATTTTGCACGAAATTTTATTTGGATTGATAATGAAATATTTCATTCTTACTGCACTTTTATTTGGTTTGTTTTTCGGTCAGG
Source organism: Marinoscillum sp. 108 (assembly GCF_902506655.1). Classification (NCBI taxonomy): domain Bacteria; kingdom Pseudomonadati; phylum Bacteroidota; class Cytophagia; order Cytophagales; family Reichenbachiellaceae; genus Marinoscillum; species Marinoscillum sp. 108. The sequence goes on from NZ_LR734819.1 coordinate 95,141, forward strand.
CCCAGGCCCAGAAAGGTTTCCTGAGGGGGACTGTTTTTGATGGTGAAACTGGAGAGCCTTTAATCGGAGCGGTAGTATTTAGACAAGGAACCACCGATGGTACCGTAACCGATTTCAACGGGAACTATTCATTGCCATTGCAAGCAGGCACACACACTATTGTGTACCAGTTTGTCTCTTTCAGAACCACCACGGTGGAAAACCTGGAAATCGTTGCCGAAAAAGTAAACACTCTGGATGTGACCCTACAGTCGGATGTAGAAGAACTTGCAGAGGTGGTGGTTACCGCACAGGTCATCAAGAATTCGGAATCTGCTCTACTCTCGGTACAAAAGAAATCAGCCAACGTACTGGATGGAATTTCTGCCCAGACATTCAGAAAAATAGGGGATAGTAACCTATCAGGCGCCATGAAACGGGTGACGGGAGTGTCTGTTCAGGGAGGAAAGTATGTCTATGTTCGGGGGTTGGGTGATCGATATACCCGTACCACACTGAATGGAATGAGTATCCCGGGTCTTGATCCCGAGCGAAATGACGTGCAGATAGACCTTTTTCCTACCAATGTGCTGGAAAATGTAATGGTGTACAAAACTTTTTCGCCGGAATTGGCGGGGGATTTTGCTGGAGGTACAGTGAACGTGGAAACCAAAAGCTTCCCTGAGGAGAAGACCACAAGGCTGGCCATTGGCCTGGGGTATAATCCCAAAATGAATCTGATCAATAACTTCACTTCATATGAAGGAAGCAACACCGATTTTCTTGGATACGATGATGGCGTTCGTAAAATGCCATTGGACCCACAAACGGAGATCCCAAGACCTACCTCACCAGAGCCAGCCAATGCAGGTGAGTTGCTGGAGTCTTATACACGAAGCTTCAATCCTACTATGGCAGCTAAGAATCAGTCCAACTTTCTGAACTCTTCGCTTTCTTTTAACCACGGCAATCAACTCGACCTACCTGGTGTGAAGTTTGGATATGGCGTGGTGCTGAACTACCAAAACCAGTATGATTACTATGGTAACACGGTGGTGAGTTCATATTTTAAAGACAACAACAAGGATGTCAATGCACTGGATGCTCAGTTTGTCAAAAACGGAGAACTGGGCAGGCAGAACGTCCTCTGGAGTGGACTGGTGACCAGTGCGGTAAAATTCAACAAACACGAGCTGGGCCTTACCTTTTTGAAAACTCAGAACGGAATCAAAACAGCCACTAACCGTGTGTCTCAGGATTTTGAAGAGACCAGTCAGACGGCCTATGAAAACATCCTTACCTATACGCAGCGCTCGCTGACCAGCCCTACCATCTACGGTAAGCACAACCTGAACAAGTGGACACTTCAGTGGTCCAATTCAGTGACGCTTGCGAGGGTTTATGATCCTGACTTCAGACAAGTACTGATTGCTGAGGTGCCACAATACCAGGGCGGTGAACAAGTGGGTGTTCAGTACTTTATCAGTGGTGGCCAGGGAGGGAGTGCTGGCAGATTCTGGAGAGACCTGAACGAAACCAACGAAAACTTCAGATTGGATGCTACTTACGCACTCAATGAGAAAGTAAAATTGAAAGTGGGCGGGGCAGGACTATACAAGTGGAGAACGTTTGACACGTTTGCGTACAATTTCTCTACCAACCAGCCTGTAGAAAACGATGCTGACTGGATTCTCAGGCCGGAAAACATCTGGACACCCGATTCCAGACAGGGCATTTATGTGAGTGGAAACTATGAGGCCGCAAACAATTATGAGGCCCGATCGAGTGTGAATGCTGCTTATGTAATGTCAGATGCTTTCATTACCCCGAAACTCAGAGCCATCTTCGGAGTGCGGGCAGAGCAGGCTCAGATGTACTATACAGGGCAGGATAATCTGGGTTCTACCGTCTATGACGATGAGCAAACGCTGGATCAACTGAACCTGCTACCATCATTGAACATGGTATACAGCCTGAAAGAAAATGTAAACCTCAGAGGCTCATACGGGCGAACACTGGCTCGTCCCTCGTTTAGGGAGAAGTCTATCGCTCAGATTCTGGACCCGGTATCAGGCGTGACCTTTTCAGGAAATATTGATCTGGAACAAACCAACATCGACAACTTCGATTTGAGATGGGAGAACTTCTTCGGTCGGGAGGAGATGGTATCTGTTTCTGCCTTTTACAAGAAGTTTAATGGTCACATTGAGCAGACCCGCTTTGAGTTGGAGCCAAGAGAAGTCACCTGGCAAAATATCGGAGGCAGCTACGTATATGGTCTGGAGTTGGAGTTCAGAAAGAAACTTCCCGTGGAAGGGTTGATGCTGGGGTCGAATCTATCCTGGGCTCAGTCGCATGTGGATATGACGCAGATCATCGTGAGCAGGGATGAAATCAACAACACCGTGACCACTGAATATGAGTCTAGAAAGCAGCAGGCCAGAACGGACGAGACCATCGACAAAGACCGAGTAATGGCCGGCCAGGCACCTTATCTGATCAATGCGTTTCTTAATTACTCAGACTTCAATGGGATCAATAGCCTGAGCCTTTCATACAATGTGCAGGGTGAGAGTCTGTCTGTGGTGGGCGTAGGTCAGGTGCCTGATGTATACGTGAAGCCTTTTCACAGCTTCAACCTAAATGTGACCAGAGAGATAGGTGAGCGAAGGAATGGTCAGATTCGATTCACCATTGACAACATTCTGGGAGATTCAAAAGAGCAGGTTTGGAAAAACCACGAGTCTGGTGATGAGCTTTTTTCAAGATTTGATGAAGGCCGGACCTTCACCCTCAGATACCAGTATTCCTTTTAACAGCTTAAGTATTCGAATTATCTTCATATTGACTGGAAGAAGCCTCACTTGTGGGGCTTTTTTTGTTTGGTCAATAGGCTTGATAGATGATTTTAAGCTGACTTTTGATAGTCTCTATTTGCTTCTGATAGTTGGTGAGTTCATGGAGTGCTTTCTCTTTTCCATTGCCATTTGATTTGCTTACTTTCTTGCTGGCTGTGGCCGCTTTCTTTTCTGCCTTCCCCAGGATTTCCCCTAGCTCTTCGATGTAATAAGCCTTTTTGAAATCCTGCAGAATGGTTTTGATCTGGGCATTGTAAGCCGCCACTTTTGTTTTTGGTACATTTTCCTGATCCAGCGCCACAAAAAACTTGCACCCTGTCTTGCTGCCCAGGGTTTTAGAAAGCAGGATAATGTCCACATTGCCCGAGTTGACCTCACTGGGGACGGTCACTTTGTAGTACCCCCTCATGTTCAGCGGTCTGCCGAATTCCCGACTGTACCTCCACCAGCCTCGCTCTACCTCTTTGGCCGGAAAGTCAAAACTTGTGCTGATCCCATCTCTTGCTTTGCCATCGATGGTGAGCTTATCCGGGTTGATTTGCGCAGAAAAATCCTGGGACCAACCGCAATAACTCATAAAAAAAACGAAAAAGATCAGGAGGATTCTTTCAGTCATAAGTTTATTAGATTCATGCAACTCTAAAATGGCGCTATGGCAAAGATATTAATCACAGGTGGAAGTGGACTGGTTGGAACTCATCTCAGCAAAATGCTTAAAAATGCCGGAAATGAGGTCGCTCACCTTAGCCGCTCCACGGACTCCTCCGGGGAGTTCCCTTCCTTTACGTGGAATCTTGCTAAGCGGTTTATTGAGGAGGAGGCATTTATTGGAGTGGACCACATCATCCACCTAGCCGGTGCCGGTGTGGCGGATAAAAGATGGACCAATGACCGAAAAAAGGTCATTTTAGAAAGTCGCATCGGGGGCATAAAACTCCTTCATGAGTATGTCTCTCGCCTTGGGGTCCAGCTGAAATCCTTTATATCTGCCAGCGCTATTGGGTACTATGGCTCAGATACTGGCAGTGCTGTGGTTACTGAGACTTCCCCTCCAGGGGATGATTTTCTGGCGCAGGTAGTAAAGGCCTGGGAGGCCGAGGCAGATACCTTTGCAGAAATGACCACTGTGAGTAAGGTTCGCGTAGGTGTTGTGTTGAGCGACAAGGGAGGGGCGATGACCGAGATACTAAAGCCTATTCGGTACTTTGTGGGGGCTCCGTTGGGCACTGGCAAGCAATGGATGAGTTGGATTCATATTGATGATTTATGTCGAATTTTTCAGTTTGTAATGGAAAAAGAACTGGCAGGAACCTACAACGCCACAGCCCCAAATCCCGTAACAAATGAGGCACTCACCAAATTACTGGCGAAAAGCATAAACAAACCCTTATTTTTGCCGAATGTGCCGGCCGTGATGATGAAGTTGCTTTTGGGAGAAATGTCCCAAATTGTGCTGGGTGGAAGCAATGTTTCATCTGCGCAGATTCAAGAGCACGGCTTTAAATTTTCATTTACCCAAATTGACCATGCCATTGATGATTTGCTCGGATAATCTCTTTAGGATTAAATCCCTTATCTTCAACGGCCATTTTTACAAAACCCCATTTTTATGACAGAGAAAGAAAACGAAGTGTCCAAGGAACAGGAAGAAAAAATTCTTGAGGCATTTAAAGACAGAGATTGGAATGAAATCAAGAGCTCAGACTCCTGGGCTATTTTTAAAATTATGTCCGAATTTGTAGACGGCTTTGAAAAGCTTGCCAAAATCGGACCCTGCGTTTCGGTCTTTGGCTCAGCCCGGACCAAGGACGATGATAAATACTATAAAATGGCCGAGGAGATTGCTGCCAAGCTGGTGCGACATGGATATGGAGTGATCACCGGAGGAGGCCCCGGTATCATGGAAGCAGGTAATAAAGGTGCCCATAAGCAGGGGGGTAAGTCCGTGGGACTCAACATCGATTTACCTTTCGAGCAGTTTAACAACATATACATAGACCGAGACAAGCTGATCAACTTTGACTATTTCTTTGTGCGCAAAGTGATGTTTGTGAAGTACTCTCAGGGATTTATTGTAATGCCCGGAGGATTTGGCACCCTGGATGAGCTTTTTGAGGCCCTCACACTGATTCAAACCAAGAAAATCGGTCGGTTCCCGATAGTTTTGGTTGGAAAAGAATACTGGGGTGGTCTGTTCGACTGGATCAAAAACGTGCTGCTCGCACAAGCCAATAACATTAACGAAGTGGATTTGGAACTTTTCAGTATCGTAGACACCGCCACAGAAGCTGTCCATGTGATCGATGAGTTCTACAACAAATACCTATTGAGCCCTAACTTCTAATACCAGTAATTCAAAATGAGCATATCCGAGACGGAAATAGAGCAGATGGTGGATAGCCAGGAGGAAACCCAGCAGTACATCGAGATATATGGTGCGCGGGAGCACAACCTGAAAGACGTGAACCTAAACATCCCGAGAAACAAACTCGTGGTGATCACCGGCATCAGTGGTAGTGGCAAATCCTCTTTGGCGTTTGACACCATCTATGCAGAAGGCCAGCGGCGATACATGGAGAGCTTTTCGGCGTATGCTCGTTCTTTTATTGGCAACATGGAGCGGCCGGATGTGGATAAGATCAATGGGCTCAGTCCGGTGATCTCCATTGAGCAAAAAACCACTTCCCGAAACCCACGATCTACCGTGGGCACAGTTACTGAGGTCTATGATTTTCTCAGACTCCTTTTTGCCCGTGCAGGGGTGGCCTACTCCTACGTCACCGGGAAAAAGATGATTAAGCAAACAGAAGATCAGATTGTGGATCATCTGCTGAAAACCTACGACGGACAAAAGTTGATCATACTGGCTCCCGTGGTGAAAGGCCGCAAGGGACATTACCGCGAGCTCTTTGTGCAGATACGCAAAATGGGCTTTACCAAGGTACGGGTCAATGGAGAGATTCAGGATCTGGTGGCTAAAATGCAGGTAGACCGCTACAAGACACATGACATAGAGATTGTGGTGGATCGGGTGATCGTGCAAAGTAAAGATGAAAAGCGGATCCGCCAATCGGTACAGGCCGCCTTCAAACAGTCTGATGGCATACTGATGGTGCAGGATCAGGAGAATAACGTAGCTCACTTTTCCAAGTACCTGATGGACCCAGAGTCGGGCATCTCTTATGATGAGCCGGCACCTAACACTTTCTCATTTAACTCGCCGTATGGGGCCTGTCCTACCTGTCATGGCCTGGGGCTTATAGAGGAGATCTCTAAAGACTCGGTCATTCCAGACCCCAGCCTTTCCATCAGCCGTGGGGGCATAGCTCCTTTGGGGGAGTACCGCGACATCTGGATTTTCAAAAAGGTGGAGGCCATACTTAAGCGAAATAAAGTCAACCTGACCACCCCGATCAAAGATATCCCTGAAAAAACCATGGAGGTGCTGCTTTATGGTGATGATATCCCGGTGGCTGTTGGCTCGGTGAAATATCCCGGTACCGACTGGCATACCAAGTTCGAAGGGATCATTAAGTTTTTGGAAAAACAGAGGGAGACTGGCAGTGACAAGATTCGCCAGTGGGTTGAGGATTTTACGGATATTGCCACCTGCCCTGAATGCAGCGGCTACCGCTTGAAAAAAGAGTCCCTGCACTTCAAAATACATGATAAACACATCGGTGAACTGGCAGAAATGAATATCAACCGGCTCTCCGATTGGTTTGAGGGGATAGAAGCCAGGCTGGATGACCGCCAGAATATTATCGCTGGGGAGATTCTGAAAGAGCTGCGCAAGCGGATTGGGTTTCTATTGGATGTCGGTTTGGATTATCTCAGTTTGAATCGGTCACTCAAGACCCTCTCCGGAGGGGAAGCACAAAGGATCCGCTTGGCCACACAGATCGGAACTCAGCTGGTGAATGTTCTGTACATTCTGGATGAACCAAGCATTGGCTTGCATCAGCGAGACAATGTAAAATTGATTCAGGCCCTGAAAGACCTGCGTGATCTTGGCAATACAGTCATCGTGGTGGAGCATGACAAGGACATGATGCTGGCGTCTGACTTTGTGGTAGACATTGGGCCTGGAGCCGGCAGACACGGCGGCCACATTATGGCGGCCCAGCCACCTGCTGAGTTCATTCAAAATAAGAGCCTGACTGCAGATTACCTCAATGGCAACCTGAAGATTGAGATCCCAACCGATCGAAGAAAGGGCAACGGAAATTTCCTGGAACTCAAAGGAGCCACAGGTCACAACCTTAAGAATGTAGATTTAAAGTTGCCTCTGGGTACGATGATTTGCGTGACAGGTGTTTCCGGGAGTGGAAAATCTTCCCTGATTCACGAAACCCTGTATCCAATCCTCAGAAAGCATTTTTATAAATCCCGAACCGAACCCCTTCCTCATCAGTCATTAAAGGGACTGGATAAGCTGGACAAAGTGATAGAGGTGGATCAGTCACCCATTGGTCGGACTCCCCGCTCCAATCCGGCTACCTATACGGGTGTATTTACAGACATTCGCTCTCTCTTTTCCGAATTGCCAGAGTCTAAAATCCGCGGCTACAAGCCAGGGAGGTTTTCCTTCAACGTGAAAGGCGGTCGCTGTGAGACTTGTCAGGGTGGAGGCATGCGTGTGATTGAAATGGATTTCTTGCCTGATGTGCATGTGCTTTGTGAAACCTGCAAGGGCAAACGCTACAACCGGGAAACGCTGGAAGTTCGATTCAAGGGCAAGTCGATTTCAGATATTCTGGACATGACGGTAGAGGCTGCTGTGGATTTCTTTGAGTTCCAGCCTAAGATTTTAAAGAAAATAGAAACCCTCCATGAAGTGGGGCTCGGCTATGTGTCTTTGGGGCAGCATGCCACCACCTTGTCGGGAGGTGAGGCTCAGCGGGTGAAACTGGCTACGGAGCTTTCAAAACGGGACACCGGGAATACTTTTTACATTTTGGATGAGCCTACTACTGGTTTGCACTTTCAGGACATACAGCACTTGCTGGAGGTGCTCCAGAAGCTGGTGGGCAAAGGCAATACGGTATTGATCATAGAGCACAACATGGATGTGATCAAGGTGTCGGACTACCTGGTGGATTTGGGGCCCGAAGGGGGTGAAAAAGGTGGTCAAATAGTAGGAAGAGGGACACCAGAAGACCTGGCCAAAAATGAGAAAAGCCACACGGGGAAATTTTTGAAAGAGGAGCTGGTGTAGTTACTTGTTGATAAAAAACCTGTTTGTTCGGGAGCGGGGGCGGTATTTTTTTATTTCTTTTGATACTTTCTAAACCAGAAAGAGCTGGGGTTCCATTTCTCAATAGCAAATGAATAAGCGCAAGATTTACTGGATGTGTCAGGTTGGTGGGTGGTCGTTTTACGGTTTCCTCCAGATTTTCCTTTATGCTACGGTGCAGCAGCTGGACATGACACAGATTTTGGGTGAAGTGGTTCAGGTGCTTTTTTACATTTTTTCCACTCACTTCCTGCGCTACATTGTCATTCATTTTGGTTGGCTCAATGATCACTGGGTGAAGTTGATTCCGAGACTTCTGTTCGTAATTCTGATACTTAGTTTGATGAATTATGGCCTGTTATTGACCTATTCGTTTATAAGTGGTGAGCTTACCGGGCGTGATTTTTTGCCATTCACCATCCTGCTCAATGTGTTTGGGCCTATGATCATTTATTTCATTTGGGCCATGATCTACTTCACCTTCCACTATTTCGAGCGGTATAACAAAGGGCTGAAGTATGAGGCGGCAGCCAAGGAGATAGAGCTCAGAAATCTAAGATCTCAGCTCAACCCACACTTTATTTTCAACGCCCTGAATAGCATTCGAGCCCTGGTGGATGAGAATCCGGTCAAGTCAAAAAACGCCATCACGCAGCTCTCCAACATTTTGAGAAACTCCCTGACTGTGGACCGTCAGCGGCTGGTTACTTTCTCTGAAGAAATGGAAATGGTGAGAGATTACCTGGCACTGGAAACCATTCGCTATGAGGAGCGTTTAAGAATAGAATTTAACATAGACCCCAAATCTACCGAATACCTTATCCCCCCTCTCATGGTTCAAACACTTGTAGAAAATGGTATCAAACACGGCATTTCTACATTGAAAAACGGAGGCAAGGTGGAGATTTCTTCCAAAGTGGACAATGAAAACTTGTTTATTCAGATTAGAAATACCGGCCAATATCTGAACGGTGAAACAAAGAAGAAATCCGGATTTGGACTTAACAATACCAAGAAAAGGCTGGAACTGATCTATGGCGATCAGGCCTCCTTCAGAATACTTAATGAGACCAAAAAAATAGTTTTAACGGAGATAGTATTACCAAGGTCCCTATGAAAACACTCATTGTAGATGACGAAAGACTGGCCCGCAAAGAGCTGATGAGCCTGCTGGAACCGCATAAGAAAATTGATGTGGTGGGTGAAGCAACCGATGTGGACGATGCCATAGAAAAGATCAATGAACTCAATCCCGATCTCATTTTTCTGGACATTCAAATGCCGGGCAAGTCTGGCTTCGACCTGTTGGAGTCCCTGGATCATGTGCCGCGTGTGATTTTCACCACCGCTTACGATGAGTTTGCCCTAAAGGCCTTTGAGGTGAATGCCCTTGATTATTTATTGAAACCGGTGCAGCCTGAGCGGTTGGAGGAGGCCATTGCAAAGCTCCATGTAGAATCTGACAGGAACCTATCGCATGCTGATGCCGAGAAGAGGAGCCTTGGTAAAGATGATCAGGTCTTTGTGAAGGATGGAGACAAGTGCTGGTTTGTGAAACTGGCAGATGTCCGTCTATTTGAGTCAGATGGCAATTATATCAAAGTGTATTTTGGCGGGAATAAACCAATGATTCACAAATCACTCAATGCGCTGGATGAGCGGCTGGATGACCGCACCTTTTTTAGAGCTAGTCGCAAGCATATCATCAATCTGGGCTGGGTAGAGAATATAGACACGTGGTTCAACGGAGGTCTGCTGGTTCAGCTCAAGGGAGGAGAAAAAATAGAAGTGAGTCGCAGACAGGCTGCCCGGTTTAAGGAGCGTATGAGTCTCTAGTTTTTGATGACCTTCAGAAATTCTTTTTCCACACCCCAGTCCTTAGACAATTTGATCATGGCGGTGGTTTCCATCTCGGTGACATAACCCTTCTGATGATTGTCTTCCCAGACATCCTTCAGGTGCTTGAGCTTTTCGGCATTGCTGCTCTCCGCAAGATTTTTGAAAAAGAAATCCCTGGATCGTTCAAATGCGGATAAGTAATCTTCAGAAATAAAGTGATCTGCCCATGCCAGCTCCTCCACGGCATCCAGTTCTTTGGCCGCAGCTTCCAGTATCAGTTTCTCATCATCATCCAGGCCATGGTAGTGCAGGATGAGTGACTTGAGTAGCATGACCGCTTTTTTGATTTCTTTTTCCATAAGGGTGAATCCAAAGCTAAAAGTAGGGATATTCTACTCATCATAAAACAGTCGCCATGAGATTTCGTCTGCCAGCATAAAACCTTTGGAGGTAAGCGCAAAGGTTTCTCCATCCCATTTCACCAATTCTCTTTTCTGATAGTCCTGTACCTGACTTTCATTGTCACTCACAAAATCTCGCTGGAAGAGTCTCCGGAATTTCGGCAAATTGATACCTTTTTGGGTACGCAGGTGCGTAAAGAGGTATTCGTTGATTTGATTAATTGGGGTAAGTTTTTCGATGGTGATCGGGAGCTGACCTTTCTGTATCTGGTTTAGGTATTTTGCGTTGTGGCTTACGTTAAATGACCGGGAGCTTCCATCATATGAATGCGCCCCCGGCCCAACACCCAGGTAGGTTTGATCATCCCAGTAAGAGGAGTTATGTCGGGAGTGTTTGCCTGCTTTAGCAAAGTTGGACACTTCATAGTGTTCATATCCATGCTGCGTCAGTGTGTCAATGGCCATTTGGTATTGCTGCGCTGAAATCTCCTCCTTTACTTCTTTTAGTTGCCCTTTTTTGGCCCGGTGCCCAAAAACTGTTTTTTCTTCGATGGTGAGTCCATAAAGTGAAATGTGTGATAAATCATACGCGAGAATTTTCTCAAGATCCCGCTGCCAATAGCTGGTGTCCGCAGGAGGGATGGCATAGATCAGGTCTGCCGAGATATTATCAAATCCAGCTGATGTAGCGGCGCTCAGACATTCTTCCGCTTCTGCACTTGTATGGGCACGGTTGATAAATTTGAGGCGTTCATCATCAAAAGTTTGGATACCAATGCTCAGTCGGTTGATTCCCAAAGTCCGCATGTCCTGTAACTTGTCGCCGGTCAGGTCGTCAGGGTTGGCTTCCAGGGTGATCTCCGCATCTTCGATGACCTCATAGGTGGAGTGGATGCTTCTCAACAATCGATCCAGCTCCAGAGCGGACAGCATGGATGGAGTGCCCCCACCAAAGTAAATAGAGGAAATGGGTGATCCGCCGAGCTCTTCTTTTCTCAGGACAAGTTCTCTTTCAATGGCATCCACCATTTCCGACTTCCTGGAAGTGTTGGTGCTAAAGTGAAAGTCACAGTAATGGCATGCTTGCTTGCAAAATGGGATATGGAGATAGATTCCTGCCAATGTCTTTGAGTTATCTTGCAAAGGTATAGGCTATGGCGCAGCTCTTTTGTATGATACGTGTTTTATGCTTTGGGATGATTCTCCTGTGCGCCCACCTGGGTGCAGCGCAGCGGGTGACAGTTTATCTGGATGGTCAGCCTACCACTGAGGTGCCCGGCATGGATTCCGTGGAGGTCTCCAGGTTTGTCAACCTTTATTTGTTGAGGTTATGGAATCAGGGTTTTGTCTTCAGCGGATTGGATTCAGTGTTTTCAGATCGGATTTATTTTCATGCAGGTGAAAAATACCGAAATGAAATTGATCAGTTGGCGGTTTATGATGCTGAACAGGATACGTTTCAGCTCTGGAAACCCAAAAAACAGTCATTTCAATCTGCTGTTCAGAAACAGCTGACCACATATGCAGACAAGGGTCATCCCTTTGTGAGGATCACCTGGGATTCTGTACAGGTGAAAGACGATATGGCGAAGGGGTTTTTGCGCATAATTCCGGGACCCTTGGTGGTTTACGATTCTATGGTGCTTCTTGGGGAGGTGCAGAAGGGCCGGGCGTTTCTTCAGACCGCACTTCATTTGGAGGTAGACAAACCATTCAGCGAACGCACCTTTCAAAATCTACCGAAGAGCATAGCCAGACTGCAGTACTTAGAAATGAAGCGGCCTCCGGATGTGGCCTTCGAGCATGGCAAGGCCACCGTTTTTCTGGACCTGGACAAGCGAAAAAGTAGTTCTTTCGAGGGGGTGGTTGGGCTGCTGCCGGGTCAGTCTGCCGGCAATGGAGTAATGGTCACCGGGTTTCTAGATTTGCAGCTGGCCAACCTTTTCCAATCCGGCAAGCGGTTTTTATTCACCTGGAATCGGTTCGCGGACGAATCTCAATCACTCGATTTGGGATACTATCACCCCTTCTTCCTTAGCTCCAAACTGTTTTTGGATGTCGATTTTCATTTGTTAAAACAAGACACCACTTTTCTCACCCAGTCCTGGAACCTGACCAGCGGAACCAATATTGGTCCTATGTCCGAGGTGTTTTTCGGATACGAACATGTCAGCGGAACGCTGATCAGCCCCGATGAGTCAAACATCAGCGACAATCTTGCGGATTTTACTTCAAGCCAGTACATGATTGGTTTGCGAGATGTGCTTTATGGACAGGAGATGGGGATGAAAAGCCCTTTCAGATATCAGGTACGATTGGTTTTAGGAGAGAAGAACATCTCCAAAAATCCATCTATCGACAAAGGCGCATATGATACCCTGCACAGGCAAACAAGCATGCTGCGTGTCACTGCCGGAGCCAAATACCTGATCAGGTTGAAAAAACGAACAGCATTACATCATCACTGTGAGGGCCAACTATTGGTTAATGATCAGATTTTGACAAATGAACTAGCCCGGATAGGCGGATTGAAAACACTGCGCGGGTTCAATGAGAATTTCTTTTATGCTAGCAATTATGCCCTTAGCAGGCTCGAGATCAGGCAATACTTTGAAGAATATTCTCATTTCATGCTTTTCTATGATCAACTTTTGATGGAGCATCGTGGAGTAGTAAGCTATCCGCGTGGATTCGGAGCAGGATTATCGCTGGATACTTCCAATGGCTTGTTTACTTTTGCCCTGGCCATGGGGATGTCTAGACAAATACCAGCTGATCCGGCCAATATCAAAATCCACATAGGATACACATCCAAATTTTAAATGAGAGCACTTTTCTTTGTTTTTTCCTTTTTCATTACAATGAGCGTGTTCTCTATGGCAGATACATTGGTGATGAGGGACCTGGCGGTGGCGTGGAGAACATTTGACGGCAAGGGCGCAGTTTCCGAATATGTAAAGCATGAGAATGACATAGTTTTTTTTGAACTTCCTAAAGGTTCGGACTCAGAGAAATTGTTAATTGGATCCGATGAGCCTGTGGACATTTGGATGAATGAGCGTCTGGTAAAACACAATTTCTCTGGACTGGTTACCTACACTCCTGACTCCCTGGTGGTGACTTTTGGCTCCCCCATCAGAGTTACTATTTATCAGAAAGGAGGAATTGGAAAGACCCTGGTAACGCAAATGGCTGAAATAAGGACTGGAAAGGGCGCAGTGGATCCGTTGCATCCTCGTTTGGAAGGGTTTGAGCACAATGCCTACCTGATAATACTTACCATCCTGGTTTTGTTTACTGGAGTGTATCGCAGGTTATTCCCGATTTCTTTTAGTCATTCTTTCCAAACACCACTCACTTTTAAGATGAGGAGTCTTTCTGCCGAGGAATCTTATATGAGCTTCGGTAGTATTGACAATCTTTTCACGGGGTTATATTTCAGCGGATTGGTGTCGGCGTTCTTTTCCTATTCCGGAGTTTATCCCTTTCGGGAGGCGCCAGTTTCTCTGGCAGGCTCCCTGTGGACATGGCTGTTTTCTACATTATTGGTGTTTGCGTTTGTTCTTTTGAAGTACGGTTGGTCCAGGCTATTAAGCCTTATTTTTGATTTTAAAGGCGTGTCAAATATTCATTCTCAGGACTTTGTGAGTCTATTTATCCTGGTAATGGCCGTATGTCTGGGGATTTCTGCTATAGATTTTACCCTGTTTGATTTTGTCTCTCAAACCTTGAAAAGTGGTGCAATCCTATTGTTGGTATTGGCTGTCATCTTTTATCAGCTTTGGATATATTTCAAGTTTGATAAATATCATTCGCATAGAAAACTAATGATAATTGTCTACCTTTGCACCACCGAATTCTTGCCCGGTTTTCTAATCATTTATTGGTTAGTCAAATTGCAATAGACAGATATACTTAATTGTATTTGATAGGAATGAGTGAAGAATTGTTAGTTACAGACAAAGAAAGGCTCAACAGGGTATCGTCGATACTCGTTTCACAGCCTGAACCCACAGACCAAAATTCACCTTACCAGAAGCTCGCTGAAAAGTACGACCTCAAGATTGATTTTAGACAATTTATTGAGATCGATCCGGTAGATGCTAAGGAGTTTAGAAAGCAGAAGGTTAATATTCTCGACCACACGGCCGTGATTTTTACCAGCAGAAATGCGGTGGATCACTTTTTCAGGCTGGCGGCTGAAAATAAGGTGGAAATTCCTACGGATATGAAATACTTCTGTATTTCGGAGCAAACTGCAAACTATCTGCAGAAGTACATCGTCATCAGAAAGCGCAAAATTTTCACTGGTGAGCGGACCGCTCAGGACCTGCTGGAGGTGATGAAAAAGCACAAAAAGGAGAAATTCATATTCCCTTGCTCAGACATCAGAAAAGATGATATTCCTGATTTTATGGAAAAGAATGGTTACGACTTTTCGGAAGTGATCATATACAGAACCGTGGCGAGTGATTTGTCTGACTTGTCTGATATCTTCTACGATATTATCGCATTTTTTAGCCCTTCGGGGATCAAATCACTTTTTGATAATTTCCCGAATTTCAAACAAAACAAAACGAGGATTGCGGCCTTTGGCCCTACAACGGCAAAAGCGGTTCGTGATGCTGGTTTGATTTTGGACATTCAGGCCCCACTACCCAATGCACCTTCTATGACCGGTGCCCTGGAGCTCTACATAAAAAAAGCCAATAATCTTTAGCAAAGCCTTAAAATAGGGGTATTTTTGTTTGAAGCGTTATTAGTGTAAAATACCTTTATGAAAAAGTGGTGGCTGCTAGGCATATTAGTACTCGGCTTTTTTCTCGGCCGTGCCCAAAGTAATTTTTTCTTTGGTCACTATATGTTTAACCCGTCTTACCTCAATCCGGGTTGGAGTGGCAGTGAGCAGCAGGCATTTGTGGCGTTTCAGCACCGGAGCCAGTGGGTAGGTTATTCCAGTAGTTTTGATGGTTCTGGAGGAGCACCGAATACTCAAATGCTAACCGGAATAGTCCCCATCAGGGGCTTTGTTATTTCCTCCATAGGCATCAATATCTCCAATGACAACCTGGGGCCTCAGTCCAATTTTCAGGTGCAACTTCCGCTTACCTATACCCTTGAGCTTAGAAAAGGGCAGTTACATCTGGGTGCGGCACCTGGGGTATTTTCACAGACACAAAAATTTAATCAACTACGGCCCAACGAACCTGATGATCCCCTGATTCAGGGAGGGAACGAGGTTCAGACAAAATTTAACCTGTCTGCCGGATTGTTCTATTCGTCAAATGATGGCTGGTTCATAGGACTAGGTGCCGTGAACCTTATGCGTCCGGGTTTCGATTTTGGTCAGGAAGGCCTGAGTAACAAACAAGAGCTTTCCATAGCAATGCATGGTGGATACTCTTTCAAGATTAATGATGATTTGAAGATAGCCCCCACTGCCCTCATTCGCTCCAATCTGACCAACGTTACTTTTGATCTGGGTGGAATCGTTACCCTGAGAGACAAAATGTGGGGCGGCCTTTCTTACCGAAGAGACGAGTCGGCAATAATTTATTTGGGATATGGTTTATTGGAAGACAACAGATTGAAAGTTGGATACTCTTTCGATTTCGTTTTTCAAAACCAGGCCGCAAAGGCCCCTACCTCCCACGAGATATTTATCAGGTATGATCTTCCTGACGTTGTTTTTGGCGGAAGGAAAACGGTAAAAACCCCTCGCTTTACTTTTTAGAAAGTATCGATAAGGTTTGATTGTTAGTCGAATTTTGGGGAGAATTGATGTTAAAACTTGTATTAAAACAGGATAAGGTTATATATTTAGGCTGACTAAGTGACAATAATTTTTGTTAAAGTTTGTTTATTTTACATACTTGCAAGTTCAAATAAGGTGTTATGAATAATATGCGTGTTATAAAGTTTTCTACTTTAGCCGTACTAGCTCTTGGTGTTTTGCTACAAAGCTGTGGTCTTTTTGGTGGAGGATCTACAGACAGAGGAGAGCTTGTCGGGGTGTTAGATCGGCAGGGCTGGGAGATGACCCGGCCGTTCGGTATGGTGGCAGTACCTTCCGGTACTTTTCACATGGGCCAGGCAGATGAAGATGTCGCGGCTACTCAAATCAATTTTAATAAACAGGTGACTATTGGTGCGTTCTTTATGGATGATACTGAGATCACTAACAATGAGTATCGTCAGTTTACTCAGGCCATTACTGAGGGATCTGAGGTGGATTTACCTGCGGGCTATTCCATCGCAGACCTGATGCCAGATACGACAGTATGGACCTCAGATTTCACCCATCACATGGGAGATCCGCTGGTTGTATATTACTGGTCGCATCCAGCTTTTGATGACTACCCTGTAGTGGGTGTTGATTGGAATGCAGCTCAGTATTTCTGCGTTTGGAGAACTCAACACTTAAATGAATACAGACAGAGTCTAGGAATGCCCGTTATGCCGGCTTTCCGTCTGCCATCTGAGGCGGAGTGGGAATATGCTGCCAGAGGAGGAAGAGACATGGCGAAGTATCCATGGGGAAATCCTTACGTGAGAAATCAGAAAGGATGTCTGTTGGCTAACTTCAAGCCAGGGAGAGGAAATTATTTTGACGATGGTTTTGCTTACACTTCTCCTATCAATACATATTTTTCCAATGACTATGGTCTGTATGACATGTCAGGAAACGTAGCTGAGTGGTGCGAGGATGCCTATAATCCATCGGCTATGCCATTGGTTTGGGATTTGAACCCTACCTATTATGACGAAAGAATAGATTTTAAAATTGTCCGCGGTGGTTCATGGAAGGATATAGCTTACTACCTTGAAACAGGAACAAGATCATTTGAGCACAGAGACACAGCCAGATCCTCTATTGGGTTTAGATGTGCAATGACTTATCTTGGTAGGTCTTCTGGATATGAATTTTAAACTTGATAAAAATTACTAACCTAAATATTTCAACAAAATGAGCAAAAAAGGCGGATTCGTAGAGCTTCTTTTCAGCACAATAATGCCTAAGATATATGGTATCGGGGCGGCAATAGTAATTGTTGGTGCTATGTTTAAAATTCTTCACCTTCCGGGGTCCGGACCTATGCTTGGTATTGGTCTTACTGTGGAAGCGGTGATCTTCTTCCTTAGTGCTTTCGAGCCTGCACACAAGGATCCAGATTGGTCTAAGGTGTATCCTGAACTGGCTGATGATTACGATGGCCCTGCTGCTGCACCTAGAAAGGTGACAAGTGGTGGAAATAACACGGGAGTTGCTGCAGGTATGGATAAAATGTTGGCAGATGCTAAGGTGGGACCTGAGCTTATTAAGAGTTTAGGTGATGGCATGAAAAATCTAGCTGATTCTGCTGCTAAAATGGCTCAGTTGGGAGATGCCGCTTTGGTAACTAATGAGTATGCCAAGAATGCTAAGGCCGCTTCTAACTCTCTGGTTGAAATGAATAAGTCATATGCTACTTCGATGCAGGCTATGTCAGCAATGGCAGAGGCTTCTAAGGATACGAAGGAGTATCACAGCCAGGTGCAAAATGTTACTAAGAGTTTAGGTGCTTTGAACGCTGTGTATGAAATGGAGTTGAAAGATGCTCAAGGACATGTGAAGTCAATGAACAAGTTCTACTCTAACCTGACTCAGGCTTTGGAAAGCATGGGCGAAGCTGGTAAGGAGACTTCAGCATTTCAAGCTCAACTTAATACACTTACTACCAATATTGCATCCCTCAATAAGGTATATGGTAATATGCTGAGCGCAATGAAACAGGGGTAATTTTCCAACACAAGCTTAAACTAAAAATAATATGTCTGGAGGAAAGGAAACGCCGCGGCAAAAATTGATTGGGATGATGTACCTGGTGCTAACAGCTCTGTTGGCATTGAACGTCTCCATTACAATTATTGACAAATTTGTATTTCTTGACGATTCGTTAGTAAAAGCTAACCGCGAAAGTGAGGAACGAAATGGTCAGATAGTTGAAAGTATTATAAAGACGGTTGATGATTCGGGCAATAGGGAGGATGATGTGAAGGTAGCAGAGTTGGCTCAGGAAATCAGAACTGAAACATCCAAGATGCTGAAGGAGCTCACCGAACTTAAAATCGCTTTGGTTGAAGAATCAGGTGGTTATGAGGAAGGGAAAAGTCCTGAGTACCCTGGTGATGCTAAGCACCTGATCGGTAAAACTGATTACTCCACCGTAGGGCACTATATGATGCCGCTTGAGGATGGCGGTCAGGGTCATGGAATAGAGTTGAAAGAACGACTCAACAAATTCCCTGAAATATTGAAAGAGAAATTGAGTTCTATCGGAGCATCTGAAACTGATCTGGCAGCGTATAAAAAAATTGCTGTAGATGCGGATGAAGATCCAGTGTATAAAGAGGATCCTAATCAAAAAGGTAAGGCTTTTGCTGATCTTGCATTTAGTGATTCTCCAACCCCGGCAGGTATCGCCACGATCAGTGAGTTTCAATCAAGAATTTTGAGCTATGAAACAAGAGCACTGGATTTCCTATCCGATAAAGTAGGAGCTGGTGATTTGAAGTTTGATGTTATCGTACCAATGGTAAAGCCTGAGTCGCGATATGTGGCTGCAGGTACCAAATACACCGCCAAAATGTTCATCGCTGCATCGTCTTCAGGAGTGACTCCTACGATGACTTACGATGGAAACGAAATTGAAGTGGATGCCAGTGGTCAGGGTCTTGTAGAATTCACTGCCAATTCATCAACATTTGATGCAGAAGGATTGGCTAAGAAGACCTATGAGGCGGCTATCACCGTTACGCTACCGGGCGGTAGGGATACTACCTTTACCGATGTAGTTGAGTATTTTGTGGTAAAGCCGACCATTCAGATTCAATCTACTTCTGTAAACGCACTTTATTTGAGATGTGGTAATAATCTGGACGTACAGGTTCCTCAACTTGGGGTAGCTTATAACCCAGCATTCTCAGCCACTAACGCGAAAACTTATCAGGGAAGCGCAAAAGGACAGGTAACCATAGTACCTACTTCTACGGAGCAGGTTGTTCTAAAAGTTTCGAGTAATGGAAACCTGATTGGGTCTCGTGAATTTGGTGTTCGCAGAATTCCTGCGCCAACGATCACAGTTTATACAGACCAAGGTGAGGTGAATATGAAGACTGGTATATCTGCTAAGACCCCAAGATTGTATATTAAGGCAGTTCCGGATGAGAGTTTCCAGCAATTCCTTCCTGAGGACGCTAAGTTCCGGGTGGCGGAAGCACAAATTACCTTGGTAAGTGGTGGTATCGGAAGAACGACCATTACAGTAGGCGAAACCGCTAACCTTACAGCTATTACATCTCAAGCCAGAAAAGGCGACCAGTTGTCAATTGAAATAAGGAAAGTACAAAGACAGAACTTTAGAAAAGAGGTTGAGGATTTTAATAATTACAATAGGTTCATCAACATCTCTCTAAATTAATTCAGATAGGTTATGAAAAAATTTTGTTATGCACTGTTGATTGGATTACTGACCGTTCCTGTTTTGTATGCGCAGGAGGTAAAGATTCCAATCATAAAACCTGAGGTTCAAGAATCTCAGATTATGTTCCAGAGAATGGTTTGGAGGAGAATGGATTTGCGTGAAAAGCAAAATCAACCTTTTTTCTCCAGAAACGGTGAAATATCCCGACTCCTGCTCGATGCGGTGGAAGAGGGTTTATTGAAACCATATATGACGGATTCATGCCTGAACCTGATGCCTGATAGTGTTTTTAAGACAAAAACAACAGTTGAGCGTCAAGGTGGTGCTGATTTCGGTGGTGGTTTTGGTGGCGGTTTTGGTGGTGGTTTCGGCAACGAATCTTCTAGTCAGGCACAGTCCAGCGGGCCCAAAGCAGACGCCATTCCGAAGGATGTATTTGATGTAATGTACATTAGAGAGGAAGTGATGTTTGATCGTAACAGATCCAGGATGTATTGGTACATCAGAGCCTTGACAATTGCCCTACCGGGAAGAGCAGGTTCTACATGGAATCCTGCAGGGTTTGAAAACCAGGTTTGTCATTTTAAGTATGAGGATGTTGTGGCGTTGTTCAGAGGGCCTTATGCAGACAAAGCCATATGGTATAACAACCAGAACCAGGCAGCACATAGAAACTATGGGGACGCTCTTGAGCTGAGATTGTTTTCTGCACCAATCATTAAGATGTCCAATGCACAAAACCTTGATATCAGGCAGCTTACCTCAGATCCATTTGATGCTGTAATGCTTCAGCAGAAATATGAATATGATCTGATGGAATATGAAAGTGAGTTGTGGGAGTACTAATTACTTCTTGAAATAATATGAGGGAAAGGGATCGTTTACGATCCCTTTTTTTGTTGGAAGTAGGTTGTCAGTATGTTGGCTTTCGACTTGCCAACTATTTCAGCGAGTTCTTCCTCCTGCGCCATTTCAATGCGTTTGATACTTTTGAAATGACGGAGCAATTTCTCCTTTGTAATGCTCCCCAGACCTTTGATATGATCGAGCTCGGATTGGATGCTGGCTTTGCTCCTTTTGGATCTGTGAAAAGTGATGGCAAACCGATGGGCCTCATCTCTTAAATGCTGGAGGAGTTTCAAGGCTGGGGATTTCTTGCTTATGTGCAAAGGGATTGAATCTTCCGGGTAGTAAATTTCCTCAAGTCTCTTGGCAATTCCGACAATCGGAAGCTTACCATATAGACCAAGCTCTTTGAGGGGTTCACAGGCGGCGCTCAGCTGCCCTTTTCCCCCATCTATGATGACCAAATCCGGTAGTGGGAGATTCTCTTCTGTGAGGTACTTATACCTTCTGCCTACTACCTCTCTCATGCTGGCAAAATCATCCGGACCCACCACCGTCTTGATGTTGTATTTGCGATAGTCTTTCTTGGATGGTTTACCGTTTTTGAAGCAAACCATTGAAGAGACGGGGTTGGTGCCCTGGATATTGCTGTTGTCAAAACATTCGATGTGTCTGGGTAAACTCTTTAATCCCAAATCAGATTGCAACTGTTCAAGAATTTTTTCACCGCTGGTTTTCTTTCCCTCGCTCCTCACCAACCGATCATTCTTGAAGAAGAGCGCGTTTTTGAGTGAGAGATCCAGGAGTTTTTTCTTATCACCGATTTTGGGTTGGGTGATTTCTATTTCATCCCAGCCATTGATGGGGCGGTTACTAATGATTTCTGTACTTGTACTGTTGTACTTATTTCTGAGGCTAAATAAGATCAGCTGGAGCAGCTCTTCTTCTGGCTCGTCCAGTTTTCTTTTAGACTCCACGGTCTCTGACATTCTGATGCTACCGTGCTCGATTTTCATGTAGTTGAGGTAGTATTTGCTACCATCACCTATTACTCCAAAGATGTCCAGGTCACTGATTTTAGGATTCACAATGAGGGATTTCGACTGGAAATTGTCCAGGTGATCCAGTTTTTGTTTGAAATCCTGAGCTGATTCAAATTTTAACTCTTCGGCAGCATTTTGCATAAGCTCTTTATAACCCGCTTTCACCGTGGATATGTTGCCTTTCAGAATGTGATGGGCGCTCTGGATGTCCTCCATGTAGTCGGATTCGTCCTGCAGGCCTTCACAAGGACCCAGACAATTGCCGATGTGATATTCTAAGCAAACTTTGAATTTTCCCTGGCTAACGTTTCGCTCCGAAAGGTTGAAATTGCACGTTCTGATTTTGTAGAGTTTTCTAAGCAAATCCAACACTCCATTCATGGCTTTTACGCTTGTATAGGGGCCATAATACGTGCCCTTGGAGGGGTCTATGCTTCGGGTGGAGTATATTCTGGGAAAACGCTCATTGGTGACACAGATGCTTGGGAAGGTCTTGTCATCTTTTAAAAGAATGTTGTACTTTGGCTGATTCTCCTTGATGAGGCTGTTTTCTAATAGCAACGCATCGAATTCACTGTTTACAATGATGACTTCAATGCTTTCAATTTCTCGAACCAGTTTGACCGTTTTTCTGCTGGCCTGGTTTGATTTGTTGAAATAGCTCGACACACGCTTGAGAAGATCCTTGGCTTTACCAACATATATAATGGTATTGGTGCGGTCGTAGAACTTATATACACCCGGCTGGTGCGGGAGCTTTCCGTATTCTTGGGTAGAAAATTTGTGAGATTCCATGTAGGTTACATGATATCGTCTTCGTCTATCAGGTCGAAACGAAGAGAATCTGTAGGCTGGAGAACATCATTGTATTTATCACAATCCAATTCCACACTGATTGGTTTCAAAGGTTTGTCAAACGGACCCTTCTGATACCCTAGCGTTGGATCCGCGTATATTTTCAACATGAATTTTTCCCAAATGGGCATGGCTGTTCTGGCGCCTTGTCCCATCGCCCAGTATTTGAAGTGAATGGAGCGATCGTCTCCACCTACCCATGCGCCAGCTGCCAGGTCCTTAGTGACCCCCATAAACCAACCATCCGATGCATTCTGAGTGGTACCTGTTTTGGCCGCTATTTCGTTATCCATCCTGAGTTCCCGATCGATAGAGAGACCTGTACCTCCGGTCTCTTCGGTGGTTCCTTTAAGCATGTGAAGCATCAGGTAAGCTGTTTCTTCATTGAGGGCCTCTCTCGTTTCCGGAACGAATTGCTGTATCACATTGCCATTTTCATCTTCTATTCGAGAAATGAAAAAGGGTTTGGTATAGATGCCTTTGTTGACAAAGGTAGAGTACGCAGCGAGCATTTCCTGAAGTGAAACATCTCCACCGGCACCTAATGCCAGAGCAGGAACAGGAGCAAGTGGACTCTCTATTCCCAGTCTTCGGGCGTATTCTATGACGGTTTCAGGTTTTACCTGCTTCATCACGAAAGCGGTTATACTGTTGACAGATCGAGCCATGGCTTGCCTGATGGTCATGACTTCTCCACTAAACTTGCCATTGGCATTGTCAGGAGTATAGGTAGGTGGATCTTGTCCGGGCATGGCAAATGTTACCGGGGCATCCACTACCGGGTAGCATGGAGAGTAGTCGTTGTCTATGGCCACTGTGTAAACAAAAGGCTTGAAGGTAGACCCCGGTTGTCTTTTCCCTTGGCTTACATGATCATATTTAAAGTATTTGTGATTGATACCGCCTACCCAAGCTTTAATGTTGCCATTTTTGGGGTCCATGGCCATGAAGCCTGCCTGCAGGAACTTTTTGTAATATCGTAGGGAATCATAGGCACTAAACACCGTATCTATCTCACCATCCCAACTAAAAACTGTCATTGGTTTCTTTTTATTCAGGAGTATCTCTACAGAGTCTGATTCTTTTCCATAGTTACTAACCAGCGCGCGATACTGTGGTGTCCTTTTCATTGCGTTTTCAATGAACCCCTCGATTTCATTTCCGTTATCGTCGATCCAGGGGTTACTTTTAAGAGTGGCCCAATGATCATCAAAGATGGATTGTAAAGTATCCATGTGCTCTTTCATGGCTTGCTCGGCGTATTCCTGCATACGACTGTCAATGGTAGTATAGATTTTGAGCCCATCCTCAAAGAGGTCATAGCCATGCTCTTTCGTCCAGGAGAGCAGAAAATTTCTAATGACAAACCGGAAGTAGGTGGCCAGACCTTCGTTGTGATTATCTACTAAATAAGTGAGGCCGAAATCTGTCGTTTTGAGACTGTCGAAGGTATCTCTTGTTAATAGTCCATATTTATGAAGGTTATAAAGTACCTCTGTCCTTTTGGCCATCGCATTGTCAGGATTCATGATGGGGCTGTACCGGGTAGGCGCATTGATTGCCCCAACAAGCAGTGCTGATTCACTGTAATTGAGCTGTGATGGGAGTTTGTTAAAAAAAGTTTTGGCAGCAACTTTAATTCCGAAAGAGTTGCTTCCGTATTCTACGGTGTTCAGGTACATCGCAAGTATTTCCTCCTTGGTATACGACTGCTCCAGTTGAACGGAGATAATCCATTCCTTAAGTTTAGTTATGATTTGACCAACAGATGAGTATTTGTAAAGGGAGCCTCGATTGGCTGAAGAGGTACTGTAGAGGTTTTCGGCCAGCTGCATGGTGATGGTAGAGCCACCACCGTTGAATTGAAATGTTAGTTTCCCGATGACGGCTCTCAACAAGCCTTTGAGATCGATCCCGGAGTGTTTTTTGAAGCGAATATCCTCTGTTACCAGGAGGGTGTTGACCAATGCAGGAGACAGCTCTTCATAGGTTACTGGGGTTCTATTTTTCCTGTAATATTTTCCCAGGGAAACACCATCTGCACTGATCAGTTCAGAGGAGAGGTCCGGATCTGGCTTTTCAAGATCCTGCAGACTTGGCAGGTCACCAAACCATCCATTGGTGTCATGTTTGACCATGTAGAAAAGGGATGGTATGGTGATGGCCGCTCCTAAAAAGAGAACCCACAGTACGATGACGATGATTCTGAGCGTTCGTTTATTCATTGGGGATAGTGTTTTTCAAAGAAATTCAAATAAGCGTTGACGTCTTTGGTCTGATAGAAGATATCGAAATTATCCTCCGTAATTACAAAGCTGTATATTTTTTCTCCTTTATGTAAGTCTTTAAGGGAAAGCTCGGCATTGAGCATGGTGAGAAACTTCTCGGCACTTCCCTTAGCGGGAAACTCATTGATTAGCACGAGCGCATGATCCTGGTTGAGAATGAGGTTGCCGGTGGTCAGGCCAAAATTCTTGGCTTTAATGAATTCTTCTACCTCCAAAGGTATTTGTTGGGTGAGTTGGTCATTGTTTGGATATACGACCACCAAATAATGCTTCTGCTTAAAGTATTCTACAAAACGGGCCTTAGCACTGTTGTAGAGGTTGATTTGATAGTCTTCACTGGTCTTTACCAGTTTTTGCGCGTAAGGGATTAATTCGCTTTCCGGATATGTTTTAATGAAGTTATTGAGTTCATACTGATATTTGAATTGTCCCTCCAGCTCTCCCATGTTCAGAACATTGAGTAGTGCAATGTTATCACTGAATGAGTTTTCAGGATAGAGGTTGAAAGCACTGTCCAGTAGGTATTTACTTTTCTGGTAATCCTTGCTTTTGTAGAGCTTGTAAGCTTTGGTGTACACCATTTTGAGCTGCTCGGTTGCGGCCTTGCTCTCTTCTCGGTAGTTGGGGTTATCCACAAGTTTGGCATATATGGACTCCGGGAAGTCTCGTTTGAGTTCATCAGACTTGAGTGTGGCCAGCTCAATGTTGGAGCCCTTATAAAGGAGGTAAAGCTGGTACAGGACTTCTGCCTTATATTCAGTTTGCGGGAACCGCGCTATAAGTGTTTCAAAGGTTTCAATGGCATTGGCATTTTCATCCAGTTTGAAATTATAGATATTCCCGAGGTTGTAATGGGCCTCTTCTACCTGAGCCAGGAGTTTGTTGATTTCTTCCTGACTGGAAGGCACGGAGGCGAGCATTTCGTCCACCATTGTCTGTATGGCATCATCGCCTTCAGTTTCTGCACTTGCCTCCTTTTTGGCTAATGCTTCTCCCTCTGCTACAGTGGCAATCTCACCACCAGCCTTGAGGCTTCGCCTCCAGTTATCTTCGAGAGGTCGACTACCCCAGATGCGTTTGAATTCCGTAACACCTTTGCCTACAGCTGTGGTATTGTAGAAATACCAGGTGGCGCCAGGTGCCAGGTTTGCCCCTATCAGGTCTCCCCCTTGTTGGTCAAATACAGTGCTTTGCTGGCTGGCGCGTTTAGCCTCTTTTTTCCTTTTTGCTGCTTCCTTTTCATGCTGTTCTGTAGCCACTGCAGTAGCAAGTGCCAAAAGAGAATCTTGAGGAAGTTGAGAAAGACTCACCAGACTGTCGTTGGTTTGGATGGTTACAATTTGCTTGACAAAATCATTGAGGATCTCCTGTCGTTGCTTGATTTTTTCGAAGTTTTCCTCATCTCTGGGCATGGTAGAGACTGTGCTGTCGTAATAATTCTGTGCCAACACAAAGTTTTTGAGACTGTCATAGTAGATCTGGCCAAGTTTCAAATACGAGTAAGCCTTCTGGCGTTTATTTTTTACTGAGGATTTTACCGATTCTTTGTAATAAGCGATGGCCTGATCGAGATTGCCTTGCTTTACTTCAAAATTGGCCATCTCGTAGTAGATTTTGTCTTTATACTCCGTGTTTTTAGTGTCTTTTAGGAGTTTTTTGAAATATTTCTGGGTCCTTTTGATGTCTCCAGAACTCGTGACCTGGGTCACCTGTGCCATATTCAGCTTGGTATAAAAGGCCAGTTCGTATACTGGATTATTTTTCAGACAGCTTTCATAATAATTATAGGCCTCGGCCTCAAACCCTAGTTGCTGGTATACCTGTCCGATGATAAAATCAATTCTGGCTTTATCCGAGTATTTGGTCATGAGCTCTTCAGCTGCCACCAGGTGCTGTACCATTTGATCCAAATCTTTGCGCTTCTGAAACAAGTAGGCTCGTACCATGCTCAGTTCCTTCTTGTTTTTATTGTTGAGCTTCTCCTTTTTTAAATAATCAGAGACAGCAATGGCATTATTAATTTCGTTGAAGTCTACAAAGGATTTAATGAGCTCGATCAGCGCAGCATGTCGGGCATCGTCATTTTCACTATGCTTATTTACAAACTTGAAGGTCTCAATGGCATCGGCAAATTCCAGGGAGTAGTACCTCGCTTTGCCCACCAATATGTAGGAGTCGTCCTCCCAGCGGGAATTGGGGTGCCTTTGAATGGCAATAGAGGCTTTTTCTATGCAGTCTTCTATCTGTGCTTCCAGGCTCTTGGCATCATTAGAGTCAATGGGTACGTAGATTGGGAGTACCTTGTTATAATTCCACTGATAGTTGTCATAGACACTTTGCTCTATTTCATTCATCAGTTCGTTGGCGATGAAGTAGGCATTGTAATGCGCAGTTACATTTTGATAAGCTGTGCTCACAGGCCCGCTGCTGTAGGAGCAGCCGGCTACCAACAGGGTAATTAAAATGAAATAAGTTATGAGATTAATGCGCACAATAGATATTTGCAAATTAACGTATATCCCTAGAGAATCTTGTAAAGATAAAACAGTAGGGTTTCAATATATTTGACACTTCATAAATTTCGCTGATTTGGCTCCTAAAAAGACTTTATCCAACTGGCTTACCAACAGGTACCTTCTGATCATTAGAAATGAAGAGAACTTCGCGGAGAAAAAGACCATCAGTTTCAACTACGCCAGGGTGATCCTGATTTTAACGGTGGCTTTCATCATCACCCTGGTGGTGTCGATGTATATGGTCACGGTGGTACTGGAGCAATGGCTGGATCCCAGGTATGCCATGATGCAATCTAACAGACAGCTGGTGGACCTCACGATGAAGATAGACTCCATGGAGTACGAAATGGCAGTGAAGGATCAGTACCTGAAAAACATCAGGATGATTATTGGCGGGGACGTAGATATCCTACAGGCCATGGGGGAAGACCCTGAAAACAGCACCATGAATCCAGGTGAGCTTGGGTTTCAGGAAAGTATTCCTCCCATTGACTCTCAATTTAGGGCGGAGTTTGAGCAACAGGACCTTGGGGTACTGACCTATGAAACAAGCAGCTCGGAGGAGTTTCGGGAGCTATTTCTTTTCACTCCGATGGAGGGGATTATTACCGATGGATTCAACCCTAAAAAGGATCATTATGGGGTAGATATAGTAGCCAGAGAAAACGAACCGGTAAAATGCGCGGCTGACGGAGTAGTCATTTTTTCCTCATGGACACTGGATAGTGGCTACGTTTTGGGAATTCAGCACAGGGGCAATTTGATCTCTGTTTACAAGCACAATTCGGAATTATTGAAAAACGTTGGTAATTTTGTCAGCGGTGGTGAAATTATTGCAATTATTGGCAATACTGGTGAACTTACTTCGGGGCCTCATTTACACTTTGAACTGTGGCACAATGGTAATCCGGTGAACCCCCAGGAATACGTGGCCTTTTAAAAAACTAAAACATAGACCCATGTTTAACAAGCAGGAACAGAAAGTAGCGGAAGAAATGAGCAATTCGAGCAATATTATTGGCAAAGGGACTATTCTCGAGGGAAGCCTTGAAACTTTTGGGAACATCAGAATAGAAGGGAAGGTAATCGGGAACATCAAAACCAAGTCGAAGGCAGCTTTTGGTCAATCTTCTCAGGTTGATGGAAGTGTGCTGGCACAAAACGCTGAAGTAGCCGGACATATTACCGGTACAGTAGAGGTGACAGAGGTATTGGTGTTGAAACCCACTGCGGTGATTGATGGAGACATCATTACCAATAAGCTGATCGTAGAGTCAGGCGCGGTATTCAACGGTGGTTGCAAGATGGGTGTGAAGAGTAAAGAGATAAAAATTGGCAAAGCAGAAGAAGGATCCCTCCTCAAAGCACAATCCTAAAGTAGACAACACCTACGCCAGGATTTCAGGGATTACCTTTGAGCTTCTGGCGATCAATCTGGGATTTATACTGGGTGGTTATTACCTCAATGAAAAGGCCGACCCGGTATTTCCATGGATTTTGTTGTTGGGAGTATTTCTCTCAGTAGCAGCAACCATAGTCTACCTGATCAAAAAGTTTAGCTCGTGAAGAAATACCTGATCATCTCAACGGGGATCTCCCTGACGTTTCTTCTCATCTATTATTTTCTCAACGATTCCCTGTTTCAATCCTACCTGCATCAGCAGTTTCCTGCCCTGATTCTGTTTTTTTACCTACAGTCACTGGCAGTATGGTGGATGTTGCGATTGGGCGAAAAGTCCAATTGGGAATCCCCAATTTATGTGCTGGGCGGGATCACTTTCAGGTTTCTCACAGGTCTTTTCTTTTTGGCCATTCTTTTTATCATGAAAATGGAAAATATCCGGCCGCTCATGATTCAGTTTATCGTCCTCTATTTGGTTTATTTAATCTTTGAATTATTTGCTGCATTACCTAACTTGCGGCGGAATTGAGGAGATAACCCTTTTACTAATGAGTCAAGAGAAAACCGCATCCTTTCCTAAGTTTTTGAAATCCAGTTTATTACTAGTCGTTTTCGGACTCTTAATAATCCAAACTGGATATGCTAAAGATCCGGTAGAAGGGGAAGCATTTGATCCCAGTGAGATGATCAATCATCACATCATGGATTCGCATTCCTGGGAGATTTTTCATGGCCTTAGTTTGCACCTTCCGGTGATCATCTACAGTGAAGAGAAGGGACTTGATATCTTTTCTTCCAGCAACTTCTACAACGAAGAACACGAAGTGGTTCCGTTCAACGGGTATGTGATGGAGCATGAGCACATTGCACTGGAAAGTGGAGCACATGTTTTGGATTTCTCCATTACTAAAAATGTTTTCTTCTTATTCATCAATGCATTGGTAATGATCATGATCTTCATGGCAGTGGCCAGGGGATATAAGAAGAATGCCGGCAGAGCACCTAGAGGGATTCAGTCCTTTTTTGAGCCCATCATTATATATGTAAGGGACGAGATAGTGAAGCCTAACATTGGGCCAAAGTATGAACGATACCTGCCTTACCTGCTTACCCTGTTTTTCTTTATTTGGTTTGGTAACCTTCTGGGTCTTTTGCCAGCAGCCGCCAACCTTACGGGCAACATTGCGGTAACGTTGATACTGGCGGTAGCCAGTTTGGTGATTACACTGGCGTCAGGAAGAAAAACTTATTGGATGCACATCCTGGATCCTTTGGGCAATAGCATGGGTTGGTTGGCAAAGTTTCCACTCTACCTCATCTTGTGGCCTATAGAGATTATCGGAATTTTCACGAAACCATTTTCATTGATGGTTCGACTTTTTGCCAACATCACGGCGGGTCACATCATCATATTGAGCATATTAAGCTTGACGTTCATTGCACAGAGTTTTGCAGTGGGAGTAGCGGCCACACTTTTCGCGGCAGTTATGAACCTGCTGGAGTTGTTTGTGGCACTGTTGCAGGCTTATGTATTTACCCTACTATCTTCCATGTATTTTGGTCAGGCAGTAGAAGAACATCATCATTAAGAATTTTTTTTAAACCATATAAATAACAAAGTAATGGGAGCAATTGGAGCAGGTTTAGCAGTACTAGGTGCTGGTCTTGGTATCGGTATGATCGGTAAAGGAGCAACAGACGGTATCGCTAGACAACCAGAAGCCGCTGGAAAAATCCAAACTGCGATGATCATTGCAGCAGCCTTGATTGAAGGTGTTGCACTTTTCGCAGCTGTAATTGGATTTATGTCTATCGGAAGCTAATTAATCAAAATTGATCTGGTCTTGTTTGCATTAGGCATCAAGACCAGATTTTTATTTCAGACATTTAACGAAACTGACGTGGAACTAGTAACCCCGGGTATAGGATTAATATTTTGGCAAACGGTCGTTTTCCTCATTGTCTTTCTCATTCTTGCTGTTTTCGTATGGAAACCAATAGCAGGAGCGCTGAAGGCAAGAGAAAGCCAGATAGACGATGCCTTGAAAGCTGCAGATCTTGCAAAAGAAGAGATGGAGCAGATCAAATCTGACAATGAGTACCTTCTGCAGGAGGCGAGAGCTGAGCGTGATAAGATACTAAAGGAGGCTACTGATACTGCAATTCAAATCAAAGAGCAAGCCAAGAGTGAAACTTCTGCGATCGCCGAAAAGCTGATTGCTGAAGCAAAAGCCAGTATTGAAACAGAAAAGAGAGCTGCCCTTGCGGAGGTGAAAAACCTGGTAGCAGGTCTGTCTGTTGAGATTGCTGAGAAATTGCTCAGGGAGAAATTGTCTGATGACAAGTCGCAAAAAGCGCTCATCGACAAATTTTTGAAAGAAGTAAAAGTAAACTAAGATGTCTATTACCAGAATAGCAGCCAGATACGCTAAGCCCCTACTGGAGCTAGCCGATGAGAAGAAGGTAACGGAAGCAGTGAAAAATGACCTGGTCAATTTTTCAGACATCTGCGCGTCCAATAGAGACTTTGTGCTCATGCTAAAGAGCCCCATCATCACCAACTTCAAAAAGGCTGAGATTTTGAAGCAGATTTTCGATAAAAAAGTAAACCCGCTAACGGCTGCTTTTTTTGATATAGTCACTCGCAAGAACAGAGAGAAATATCTCCCTGAGATTGCTAGGGAATTCATGGTACTCTATAATCTCAAAATGGGATATCAGAATGCTACAGTGACTACCACCGTGAAGTTGGATGCGGATATGAAGAAGGCTTTTGAGAAGCTTGTTACAGAGCTTTCAGGTAAGAAGCCTCTATTAAGTGAAAAAGTAAATCCAGAATTGGTAGGAGGATATATCCTGCAAATGGGGGATCAGCAAATAGATGAAAGCTTGAGCGGCCACCTGGCTGATCTGAAGCTTAAATTTCAAAAAGAAACGATTTAATTAAACCCGTCCGAGAGGACAACAAAAGGATAAGATTATGGCAGATGTTCGACCTGATGAAGTTTCAGCGATCTTAAGAGAACAGCTCTCTCATTCAAAAACAGAAGCTGAACTGGAAGAAATCGGAACCGTGCTTCAAGTAGGAGATGGTGTAGCTCGTATCTATGGATTAACGAAGGCCCAGGCCGGAGAGCTTTTGGAGTTCAACAATGGCCTGCGGGCGATGGTATTGAACCTGGAAGCGGATAACGTGGGAGCGGTACTTCTTGGTGAATCAAGTGGTGTGAAAGAAGGAGATACCGTGAAAAGAACCGGTAGAATTGCTTCTATCCAGGTGGGCGACGGCATGAGTGGTCGTGTAGTGGATACCCTTGGAAATCCAATTGATGGAAAAGGAGCTATACAGGGCGAGCTTTTCGAGATGCCATTGGAAAGAAAGGCACCTGGTGTAATCTACCGGGAGCCTGTTAGTGAGCCTCTTCAGACGGGTATTAAGGCCATTGACGCGATGATCCCTGTGGGTAGAGGTCAGCGTGAGTTGATCATTGGTGATCGCCAGACAGGAAAAACTGCTGTGGCTATCGATACCATCATCAATCAAAAAGAATTTTACGATAGAGGAGAAACGGTTTATTGTATCTATGTGGCCATCGGACAGAAGGCTTCTACAGTGGCAGGTATTCAGGCGGCTTTGGAAAAGGCAGGCGCTATGGCCTATACTACCATCGTAAGTGCAGCGGCTTCTGACCCTGCTCCTATGCAGTTCTTCGCACCTTTCGCAGGAGCGGCCATAGGTGAGTATTTCAGAGATACTGGCCGTCCGGCGCTTGTGGTATATGATGACCTTTCTAAGCAGGCTGTTTCTTACCGTGAGGTTTCTCTGTTGCTAAGAAGACCTCCGGGACGTGAAGCATACCCTGGAGATGTATTCTATCTTCACTCAAGACTTTTGGAGCGTGCGGCTAAGGTGATCAACAATGACGCCATCGCTGCTCAAATGAATGACCTTCCTGAATCCTTGAAAGGAAAAGTAAAAGGTGGTGGGTCACTTACTGCCCTTCCGATCATTGAAACTCAGGCTGGAGACGTTTCGGCCTATATTCCGACCAACGTGATTTCCATTACAGATGGTCAGATCTTCCTTGAGACCAATCTTTTCAACTCAGGTATCCGTCCTGCGATCAACGTAGGTATTTCGGTATCACGAGTGGGAGGTAATGCCCAGATCAAATCCATGAAGAAGGTGGCAGGTACCCTGAAACTGGATCAGGCTCAGTTCCGTGAGTTGGAGGCTTTCGCCAAGTTTGGTTCAGACCTGGATGCTTCTACTAAGCGAACGATCGACAGAGGAAGAAGAAACCAGGAAATTTTGAAGCAGGCTCAGTACTCTCCATCTCCAGTAGAGGAGCAGATAGCCATCATTTATGCTTCTACCAAAGGATTCCTGGATAAAGTGCCTGAGGATAAAGTGAAAGCTTTTGAGAAGGAGTTCCTGACGATATTGAACAACGCACACAGACCTGTATTGGATGCCTTGAAAGCAGGTAAGTGGGAAGATTCATCTACAGATGTGCTGGCTCAGGTGGCTAAGGATCTGGCAGCACGATATATCTAAGCAATAAACCGAAATGGCGAACCTTAAGGAAGTAAAAGGAAGAATTCAGTCGGTCACATCGACACAGCAGATAACCAAAGCTATGAAGATGGTGGCAGCAGCAAAGCTGAGAAGAGCTCAGGATCGGATCACTCAGATGCGCCCCTATTCTCAAAAGCTATCTGCCATCATTCAGAATGTATCTGCCGGAGTGGATAGTGATCAGGTGGACAATCCATATGCTGAGGCAAAGGAAGTCGGAAAGGTGTTGTTGGTAGTCGTGACTTCTGACAGAGGACTTTGCGGTGGTTTCAACAGTAGTATCTTCAAGCACACCAAAGCTTTGGTGGCCAGGGAGTATGCTGATGTGGAAGCGGCAGGTAATCTGATGCTCATGCCTATTGGCAAAAAGGCTTACGATCATTTCAAAAAGCGTGGATATAACGTCATAGAGGATTATCATCATCTTTTTTCAAACCTGGATTTTGCACATGCATTGGAAGCTGCAGAGTTTGTAATGAGTGAATTTCTGGAAGGTGAATTTGACAAAGTGGAGATTATCTACAATGAGTTCAAAAATGTAGCCACTCAGATTGTCAGAAATGAGCAGTTCTTGCCAGTACAAAATGTATCTGCTGAAGATGATGCTCCGGCTGAGACAATTGACTATATCTATGAGCCGAATCAGAAATTTATCTTTTCTGAAATCATTCCCAAGTCATTGAAAATCCAGTTTTATAAGACTTTACTGGAGTCAAATGCCTCGGAGCAGGGCGCTCGTATGACTGCTATGGGTCAGGCAACAGACAATGCCGGTGAGCTGCTTAAGGAGCTGAAGTTGACTTATAACAGAACCCGCCAGGCAGCGATTACAAAAGAAATTTTGGAGATCGTTGGTGGAGCAGAAGCCCTCGCGCAGGGAGGATAATTGAACACCAAATGATCTGTTAAATGGATCATCTCTATAAATATTTTAGATGGCTCTCGTTGGACATTGTTCTGGGAGCCATCTTTTTTTTGTTATACCTGGAGCGATACTATGCGCTTCAGTTTTCGGTGCACGTTTATCTTGCTCTTGGCTCGGCCATTTGGTTGATCTATACCACAGATCACCTGATAGACGCCTGGAAAGTCTCAACCCCCTCAAGTGAACGTCACCGGTTTCATAAGAAGCACTTTTCCACTCTGGTGCTTGTTGGCGGATTTGTTCTTTCGCTTTCGTTGGTGAATATTCACTTTCTGGAAGTAGTGATCATTAGAAATGGTGCCCTGCTATCTGCGGTCTGCATCCTTTATTTGATGCTCGTGTATTTTTTCAAAGCGCTATGGGTGAAGGAAATTTTGGTGGCATTAGCTTATGCGGCTGGAATTTTTTTGGCACCCTTGTCGATGACGGAGATTGAGCTACTCGATTTCATTTTGTGTCTCCAACTTGCCGGCATAGCCTTTTTGAATCTAGTAGTATTCTCAGCGTATGATGAAAGTGCCGATCGCCGGGATGGGTTCAATTCGCTGGTGATTCGACTGGGGGATCAAAAGGTGCAAGTCGTGGTTTGGGTAACTGTGCTGAGTTTGATCCTGAGTTGTGGAGGCATTTACTTTTATACTGGAAATCCCATTCAGCTTTTATTTATGTCCATGATTGTTTTGCTCCTGTGGGTTCATTCATCACCGGCTTATTTCTCCAGGTTTGAGCGATTCCGGGTAGTGGGCGATGGTGTTTTCTATCTCGCCGGTTTATTCCTCCTGCTATGAGTTTTGATCGGGTGGCGTGGATTTATGATCAACTGGCCGGCTTGGTGTTTGGTTCGCAATGGGATCAGGTGCAACAGGCGCCAGTCGGTAATCTTGCAGGCAAGAGCCGGGTGTTAATTGTAGGGGGAGGCACGGGTCTTTTGCTCGATGCACTTCAGGATGTTGAGAAAATTGTCTTTTTAGAGCTTTCGGAGAAAATGATTGCCAGAAGTAGAAATAGAGGCTCACACCCACGGGTTGATTATGTACATGCTGATTTCTTTCAATGGGAAACCAGCGAGAAGTTCGATGCCATAGTGATGCCCTTTTTTCTTGATTGTTTTGGTACAGAGAAGTTGGAAGGTGCCATCTTCAAAGCCCGGACGCATTTGACGGAGAACGGAGAATTGCATGTCATCGATTTTCAATCAGCTTCATGGTGGAAGAATTCCCTGATCCACGTGATGTACCTGTTTTTTAGACTGTTTTCGAGCCTTGAAGGGAAGACGTTATTGAACATAGATGGCGCCATTCGAAATGCACAATTCGGGCAGAAGTCAGAATCTTTTTTGTGTGACAAATGGATTTTTTACAGCGTGTACCAACCCAACCGGATCACCTGATTCTTTTGGAAAGCGCTATCCTCGGAACCTCATGGAGGTCGCGGTAGCCCATCACAAACCAATCACCACCGTCCTTCAGTCGGAGTTTCTTTTTGAGCTCCTCTGGTTTAATGGGATAATTCTTATTGACCACATTGGCTTTCAATTCGGGCAAGTGTCTGCCGAGTTCTTTTTTACCGACATCTGACGCTACTACCTCAAAGACTCTTCCTGGAAAGCCCTCGATCAACTGGTCTGAGGTATAGAGGTGCGTATTGGGAGCGAGTTTGTCCACGTCGTATATACTCGTTAGGGACTTGAATGCGCCGGCTTTGAGGATCGCGCTATTGGGATCGTAGAGGTATCTTTTTACGGATGAAAATGTGACTTCCAGGTCCTTTTCTCCACTGAGTGTAAAGCTCAATGCCGGGTGTTCACTTCTGAGGTTGACGCATTTAATGAGAGGCTCAGAAATTTCCTTAAAGTTTAAAAGAAAAAGTACTTCCTTGACTTCATTCTTTACACTCACCACATGTATTTGATGAACATGCTGCAGTTGTTTCAGGCCCAATGTGATATCAATCATCGGTGCAGCTTTGATGAGCAGGAGGTCGGCTTTAGACTGAAAGAGAGGGAGTAGCTCCAAAACGTTTGGCGAACAGTTTTCAAAATGAAAAACCTGCTTTTTGGAGACATCCCGTCGGGCAGGGTCTATGAAAAAGTGGCCTCTACTTTCAAAACGACTGAGATAGTCTTCTGCACTGGCATTAACCACTTCAATTGCCCCATTGCCCAGCAGAGGGTGGTTGTGCTGGAAAACGTCACAGAGCCATTCGGAATGCTCTACATAGGTGGTATGGTCAAACTCCCGAGACATGGCAAGGGTATCTACTCCCATACCCCCCGTGAGATCCACCAGCATTTTCCCACTCATCAATTGGCTCTTGTATTCGGCAGTTTCCGGACTGGAGCATTGTTCTAAAGACAATGGAGGTGGGAAAATGACTCCAGGTTGATCAAGCCAATCTGGAAGCTTACCCTTGGCCTTTCGTCGACTGAGTATTTGATCCACTATCAGCTTCACCTGATCTTTGAACTGTGGGGGTGGGTTGAGGAGTAGCTTTTGTAAATCTGAATGCTGATTTTCCAGCATAAACTGCTGCACATCTTCCGAACCAAGAAATTCCAGATTATTCATAGACTTCTCCCCATTGTACAAAACAAAAGCGGCCTGAAGGTTAATCCCTCAGACCGCTAATTTATAGGCTATTCTTTTAATTAGAACACCAGGCTGTTTTCCAGCATGAATTCCGCAATCTGAACAGCATTAGTCGCCGCACCTTTTCTCAGGTTATCTGCTACTATCCACATGTTCAGGGTTTTTTCCTGAGTCTCGTCTCTTCGGATTCTTCCTACAAACACTTCATCCTTTCCATGCGAATTGATTGGCATGGGGTAGATATTGTTTTTAGGATCATCCTCCAGTACTACACCGGGAGCTTTGCTCAGAAGTGCTTTTACTTCAGCAACATCAAACTCCTCCTCAAATTCCACATTTACAGACTCTGAGTGACCTCCCATGGTAGGGATACGCACGCACGTGGCGGTCACCTGTACAGTGTCATCACCAAAAATCTTTTTGGTCTCATTCACCATTTTCATTTCTTCCTTGGTGTAGTCGTTGTCCAAAAACACATCGATGTGAGGAAGCACATTCATGTCAATTTTATATGGATAGACCATATCGCCTTCCTTGCCCGCACGCTCATTCATCATTTGATCTACAGCGGCTTTTCCGGTGCCAGTCACAGACTGATAGGTAGACACTACGATACGCTTGATGGTATAACGTTCGTGCAGCGGCCCGAGGGCCAGTACCATCTGAATGGTGGAGCAGTTAGGGTTGGCGATGATCCGGTCGTCGATCCTTAATACACCTCCATTAATTTCCGGAACAATAAGTTTTTTGGTAGGATCCATTCTCCAGGCCGAAGAATTATCGATCACGATGGTGCCATTTTCTGCAAACTTGGGTGCCCAGGTGATGGACGTACTACCACCAGCAGAGAACAGGGCTACATCTGGTTTTTGATCCACCGCATCCTGCATTGAAATTACCTTGTAGGTTTTGCCCTTGAAGGTCATCTCTTTACCTACGGAACGCTCCGAAGCAACTAACAACAATTCATCGAACGGCAACTCGCGCTGTTCAATGACCCTCAGCATCTCCTGACCCACCAGGCCAGTGGCTCCCACTACAGCAATCTTCATAATGATTTTATATTATATTGAACTATTTCAGGTTTTTATTTCCCTATTTTTAACAAACGGCGAATTTAATATAAGATGGCATTAAGAACCACTCTTTTACTTATTATCCTCATTAATAGTGTGTACGGATATACTCAGGTGACGGATAATTTTTCTGATGGCGACTTCACCAATGACCCGACCTGGAGTGGAGATGACTCCTATTTTGTAGTTACGGAGGAAAACAGACTGAATAGTAACGGGCCCAGTGACGCGGCAAGTGTGCTCCACCTTTCCACGGTCAGCTCGGTAATGGACTATACTATCTGGGAGTTTCTTTTGGATTTAAATTTCAATGGTACCACCTCTAATTTTTTCAGGATTTATCTCACTTCTGATAAGCTTGATCTGGAGGACAATCCCACGGGCTATTTTATTCAAATGGGACAAACCAGCGCCGATTATATCAAATTATTCCGGAATGATGCCGGCACTGTCCAGGAGATTGCTCAGGGAACCACGGGGTTTTCCAGCTCCATTATAGGCGAAGTGAGAATAAGGGTGATTCGGGACGTATTGGGCAACTGGACAATCTATGCGGACCCAAATGGAGCTCAGGACTTCCAGCTCGAAGCCTCCGTTTTGGACAACACATATACCTCAACCAATTATTTTGGGGTTTATTTTCAATACAGTACCACTTCAAGGTATGATGATTTTGGGTTTGATGACCTGGTGATTTCACAATTGGAAATGGACACAGTGGAGGTTCTTTCTGCTACGGAAGTGGTGGTATATTTTAATCAGCCGATAGACCAAACGGATGCGGAGACCACTGGAAGCTACACGTTGCCGGGCTATACCGTATCTTCAGCCACCCAATCTTCAGTAAGCGATTCGGTTGTCACACTCACTCTCGATGGTGGTACTCCATTGGTCACAGGAGATTACACACTTACCGTAACCTCTGCGCTGACAAGGAATAGTGATGCGACATATGACTTTTCTTATACACAGCTCCAGTTACAGTCTGCACTTACCCTATCGGAGACGGAGATGCTCCTCACCTTTAATGATGATCTGGAGGAGACTTCAGCAGAAACCCTGACCAACTATACCATTGACAATGGTATCGGGCAGCCAGCGGGTGTCAGTTTGAATGAAGATCGTTCTCAGGTGACACTCACTTTGAGTAATTCATTATACGAAGGGACCACTTTTGAGCTTACACTGTCCGGTATCCAAAATGAAACCGGGAACAGCGTTTTTGCCGGGACGGAGGATTTCACATTTGTAATCCCTGTTGTGATAGATAGTGCTGCTGCACAGAGTCAAAGCACTGTCCTGGTTATGTTTAATAAACCTTTGAATGAGACCATTGCAGAGGATGTTCTTAATTATTCGCTGAGTGGTGGTTTAGGAAACCCGATAAGCGCCACATTGCAGGATGGGAGCCAGTCCGTGGAATTAACTTTTTCTGAGAATTTGGCGGATGATAATTACGTGTTGACGATCAATGATGTGGAGGATTTGGATGGAAATATCATTGCGGAAAACAGCACCATCAGTTTCTCGTATCTTCATTTGGACATAGTTTCTGTGGTGCAGATTGGAGATGAATCTGTGCGAATCACATTTAACCAGGAGGTGGACCAGGCCACAGCTGAGATGGTTGGAAATTATTCTTTGTCTGAAATGGGGAGTCCTACTCTTGCATCTCGCTCCTCCGAAGACCTGTCAGAAGTCACTCTCACATGGGATGAACTCTATAACAGTGTCTACACCCTTTCCATCACAGGCATTTCAAACCTGATTCAGAATTCCGAACCATCAGAATTGTCTGCTCAGTTGGCCATCTCCAAAGCATCAGACTATCGTCAACTGCTCATTACAGAAATCATGGCCGATCCCACTCCTGTTGTTGGTCTGCCCGATGCGGAGTATGTGGAAATTTATAACCCCGGTTCTTTTAGTATCAATTTGGAGGGATTTGAGTTGAACGACGAACCTCTGGATTCTTTTATCCTTCAGCCGGGGGCCTATGCTTTGCTTACGGATGACTCCAACCTCGCGACTTTTGGTGTGACCAATGGAATAGCCATTACAAGTTTTGATGCCCTGACCAATTCTGGTGAGACGGTGTACTTGCGGGACCAGTTTGGCAACCTTCTGGACAGTGTCACATATGCTTTGAGTTGGTATAGGAGTGACGCAAAAGATGACGGTGGATATGCCTTGGAGCTTATTGACCCGTTACAACCCTGCTCCGACTCCCAAAACTGGATAGCCTCTGTGCACTCGAATGGTGGCACACCTGGGGTGCAAAATTCTGTTTTTGATGACCAGGACACCAGCGCTCCACAGCTTCTTTCGGTGACTGCCCTTAGCGATGATCAATTGACTTTGGTGTTTTCTGAGCCCATGGAGGCTTCAAGTGTGACTACTGAATCGTTTGACCTGGAAGGATATGCTTTCACTTCGGTATCGGCAGTTAGTTACACCACCTTTTCACTACAGCTCTCCGCAGATCTGATTTCTGAGCGTTCGTATACACTGACCGTTTCCAATGTCTCGGATTGCCGTGGAAACATTCTGACTGATCAGAATATCTCCTTTTATCATGATACTCGGCCGCCCCAGTTCAGTCGGGTACAGGTATTGACCTCCCAGACGGTTGCTTTGATTTTTTCTGAACCACTCAATGAAGCCATAGCTGAAGATGAAGCCAACTATTCGATTACTGGCTATACAGTGGATCAGGCATTGTTGCAAGACTCTGCGACTCACCGCGTCCATGTTAGTTTCAATGAGGAGTTTGAGCTAGAAGCGAACTATTCACTGACTTATAGCCAGCTTGAGGATACACTTGGAAATGCTCTGGTTTCCGCTAACGCCTTTTTTGAATACCAGGATCAAATTGACACGGCCTATGTGGTAGCTCCCAACCTGCTGGCATTAAGGTTTACTGAAGCTTTGGAAAGCACTTCGGCCACTAGTTTTGTCAATTACTGGCTGGAGGATGCCAAAAGTCGACCTGTGGAAATTGCCCTGAGTGAGTCGGACCCGAAGTTGGTCCATTTGGCCTTTGGAGCCAATTTCTCTGAGAATAAGGACCTGAGAATTTTTATTTCAAACATTAAAAAGTCGATAGACAATAGTTCTTTAGTCACTCCAGCATATACTTTTAAATATGACACCAGAGCCGCAACCATCGCTTCCCTGTTGGTGAAAAATGACTCCCAATTGATCATCACCTGGAGTGAGCCGATGGAGGTGCAAACCGCCACTACCTCATCGTATTATGAATTGGAAGATGATGAGCAGCCCATTGAAATCCTCCAACTGAGCGATACGGAGTATGAGCTCACTTTTGCCAATCACTTTGAAATTGAAGGACAAAAGCGCCTTTCAGCAAAAGGCATGAAAGACCGCTACGGAGTGGAAGTTACTACCACCCGGAATGTGGATTTTACCTATGACCCACGCCCTCCTTCTATCAATATGGTGAGACTCATTGATCCTGAGAGATTGAAAATTTCTTTTTCTGAAAAGGTGTCTTTAGGCTCTGCGACCTCACTAACGAACTATACCATGGAAGGAGAAAACCCTCTGGCCGCGGAACTCTTAGGTCCGGATTCAGCGAAGGTGGTCCTGACTTTTTCTTCTATTGAGAGTAAACCAGAGGGACAGTTGATCGCTATTGGCCTATCAGATCAGGTGGGGAACATTTCTGATGCTGACACTATTTTGGTCAATACTCAGAATCCCAACATGGTGAGTCTTGTGCCTGAAACGGATTCTTCTTTTGTGTTGACCTATAGCCACTCTATGAATCCTGTTGCCTTTGAAAAGAGCAGCTATTCCCTGGATGGATTTACCATTGCCGAAGTAAGTCAACGAGATGACTATAGCGCGGTATTTACCGTGGATGAGAAATTTACAGAGGGAGATAGTCTGAAGCTCACCGGTGATGTGATCGAGGGAGCTAACAATGAATTAGTGCTGAGTCCGTTCGTTTCCACCCGGTTCACCAGTTATTTTGAGGGCTATGATTTACTGGATGAGCAAACCCTTTGGGTAAGATTTGATACGGAGTTTTCTTCTATGAGTAAGACAGTCTTTACCATAGAAGGGAATAGCATCAGTTTGGTGAATATTGATCCTGAGGAGCCAGGTTCTGTACGGGTATTATTGTCGACACCCCTGGAACCCAATGTGCCATTGATGCTTGAATGGGCCGGGATTTCAGATAAGTTTGGTCGGCGTTTGCCTGATTATCGATTGTCTGTAGAGAGGGATACACAAAAACCGGAAGTCAGTGATTTGGAAAGTGAGTATCTGGGAAAATTGACACTGACTTTTACCGAGCCCATGGATGAGTCTTCTCTCAAGGCCATCAGCAATTATCGGTTGTTGGGCAAAGGTCATCCTGCGGCCATCACAGTGGTCGATGATCATAGCGCCTTACTTGATTTCGACAATGGCCTGGAGGTAGGGGTAGGTTACGATCTTTTGATTCTTCCGATTTCGGATGTTGCGGGTAATTACAGTGTGCAGGATACGGTTGCCTTTTCTTACCAACCTCCGGCGTTTCCGGCATATGGCGATATTGTGATCAATGAGCTGATGATTGATCCCAGCCCGGCGGTCGGTCTTCCTGAGGTGGAGTATATTGAACTTTTCAATGCCAGTAGTCAAGCCTATGACCTTAGAGGGCTGAAAATTGGAGATCCATCTGTAGAAACCATTCTCCCCGCATATGTCCTTGATCCCGAAAGTTATGTGCTAATAGTGGCGACTTCCAGTAAGTCATTATTTTCAGGGTCTAACATTTTGGGGATATCGGGTTTTCCATCTTTGGGAAATACCGGGGACCATGTTTTACTAAAAACCATTTTTGGAGACCTGGTGGATGACGTGAATTATGAAACCAGCTGGTATGGAGATCCATTGAAAGATGATGGAGGGTTTAGCCTGGAGCGTATTGATCCCTGGGGAATGTGCCCGGAGGCCATCAACTGGCAGGCCTCTACCCACTCGCTGGGAGGAAGCCCGGGGGAGGAAAATTCCGGGTATCGGACCGGATCGGATGCAGATTTGCCAATGATCGAGGGCTTTATGGCCCTTTCTACCAGCCAGTTTCAGATCAGTTTCGATGAGCCCATGGATAGCTCATCCCTTCTCACCATGATCATCACCATGACCGGGTTTGAAATCGAAGAAAGAACTGTAGGGGGTGACTACTTCACCGAACTGACGTTCTCATTATCTACGCCTGTCGCTTTAGGTGAAACCTATGAGCTGGAGGTAAGTGGCGCATCTGATTGCAGTGGTAATCTAATGGAGCCTGAGACGATAACCGTTGGTTTTGGTAGGGCGCCAGTACCAGGGGACCTGATCATTACAGAGATCATGTCCGATCCCGACCCGGTGGTAGGCCTGCCGAATAGCGAGTTTATTGAAGTCTACAATGCCACTGACGAACTGATCAGCCTGAGCGGAGTTCGCTTGCGGGATGCCACAAGTTCTACTACCCTGCCGGATGTGAATGTGCCGGGGGGTGCTTATTTTATTCTTTGCCCGTCTACGCAGGTGGCGGCCTTTTCTCCTTATGGTCTTACTGTGGGGGTGACTAGCTGGCCATCACTTAACAACACCGGAGAAGCGCTTTCTCTTTTTAAAGATGTGACTATCGCGGCAGTGACCTATTCCAATGACTGGTATGAAAATTCAGAGAAATCAGATGGTGGCTACTCTTTGGAGCTCATTAACCCTTTCGGGGTTTGCCCTGGGGGTGCCAATTGGTCAGAGACCACTGATCCGAGCGGAGGAACACCTGGTCGCCAAAACTCTGTGTATAGTTTGGAGCCGGATAGTGAAGTGCCAGTGTTGAAGTCTTATAGTACTCCTGATGAGCTCACGATCCGCTTCACCTTCAGTGAGCCTATGGATAGTGCCTCCCTGATGGGAGCAACCGTCGAAGGGGTGACCCTCTCCTCGAGAGTGGTGACCACAGCTGATTTCGATGAGCTACAAATCACCTTGTCGGATCCTCTGCCAAAGGGCTCACTGGTGGAGATCACGATCTCAGGTGCGTCAGATTGCAGCGGCAACCTAATGGAGCCTGAGACGATATCCGTTGGTTTTGGCAGGGCGCCAGTATCTGGAGACTTGATCATTACCGAGATCATGGCCGATCCCGACCCGGTGGTAGGCTTGCCGAATAGCGAGTTTATAGAAGTCTACAATGCCACTGACGAACTGATCAGTCTGAGCGGAGTTCGCTTGCGGGATGCCACAAGTTCTACTACCCTGCCGGATGTGAATGTGCCGGGGGGTACTTATTTTATTCTTTGTCCGTCTACGCAGGTGGCGGCCTTTTCTTCTTATGGTCTTACTGTGGGGGTGACCAGCTGGCCATCACTGAATAACACTGGAGAAGCGCTTTCTCTTTTTAAAGATGTCACTATAGCGGCAGTGACCTATTCCAATGACTGGTATCAAAATTCAGAGAAATCAGATGGTGGTTACTCTTTGGAGCTCATTAACCCTTTCGGGGTTTGCCCTGGAGGAGCCAATTGGTCAGAGACCAATGATCCCAGCGGCGGAACACCTGGTCGGCAAAACTCCGTCTATAGCCTGGAGCCTGACAGTGAGGCTCCAATAGTGATTTCATTGGAGGTGCTGGATGAGACGACCATCCGCTTCACATTCAGTGAATCAATGGATGGCGAGTCGTTACTTGGAGCAGATATCACCGGCTTATCGGTTTCAGAGACACGGCTGGTAGATCAAGATTTCACTATACTGGAAGTACTCCTCAGTAGCCCTTTGCCGAAAGGAGTGAGCGTAGAGGTTGGGCTATCAGGCCCCTCTGATTGTTCAGGAAATCCTATGACCGCCCGAACTTTCGTCGTAGGACTGGGTGATAT
Source organism: Marinoscillum sp. 108 (assembly GCF_902506655.1). NCBI lineage: Bacteria > Pseudomonadati > Bacteroidota > Cytophagia > Cytophagales > Reichenbachiellaceae > Marinoscillum > Marinoscillum sp. 108. The sequence continues at coordinate 139,923 of NZ_LR734819.1, forward strand.
TCCCGGGTTTAACGATCTTTTGATCACCGAGATCATGGCAGATCCGGAGCCGGTGGCGGGGTTACCCAATTCCGAATATTTTGAATTGTATAACGCCTCTGACAGGTTGCTTACGCTAAAAGATGTGGAGCTTCACGATGCGACCAATACAGTGACATTACCCGCTGTGGTGATCCCACCCGGAGGTTATTGGTTCTTCACTCCTTCGTCTTCTCTGGGCCTCTATGGGGAGGTGACCAATCAGTCTGCGGTCAGTGGCTGGGCCACCCTCAATAATACAGGGGAGTCATTGTCACTCTGGTATGGTAGTCAACTTGTTTTTCAGATTACCTACAGTGACGACTGGCATGATAGCGATGAGAAGTCAGGTGGTGGCTATAGTCTGGAAATGAAAGATCTTTCCAATCCATGTGGCGGTTCGCTCAATTGGGGAAGTAGCATGGCCTCTGCCGGAGGTACTCCGGGGCAGGAGAATTCAAACAAGGAGAGGGTACCGGATAATTTTGGGCCTAATCTGACCGGTGCATTCGCCATTGCAGCTGACACTGTGCTTTTGATTTTTGATGAGGGGTTGGATCCGGATGTTACAGCGTCCATTGAGCTCTCGTTTGATCCGGAACTCTCCTATCACACTTCCATCCTCAATGCAGACAGGACCGAGGTGAAGGTGGCTTTGAATGGGGAGCTCAAGGTGAATCAGTCCTATGGCCTGACCGTCATGGGTGTGACCGACTGTAATGGAAATGAGATCAGGAAAAACACTGCCAGCCTGGTTTTGCCAGATGAGGCTGTCGCCGATGAGTTGATTTTGAACGAAATTTTATTTGATCCAAGGCCAGAGGGGGTTGATTTTGTGGAAGTGCATAATCGTTCAGAAAAGTACATCGACCTGCAGGGCTGGGGCATTGGAAGATTAACCGAAGATCTGCAGACTAGATGGATAAGTCAACGATATATTTTGAAGCCGGGAGGATTTGTGGCGATTACTACAGATTCAGTGATTGTGAAAAATCAGTATCCGCAAGGCGTAAATAAGCAATTCCTGCAGATTAGCTCCTTGCCTACTCTACCGAATGATGCGGGCACGGTGGTATTATCGAGCCCGACTGGAGAAATTGTGGATCAGTTTTCATACGAGGACGATTTTCACCTGAGTTTTTTAGAGAGTGTGGATGGGGTGTCACTGGAGCGGATCTCAGCGGATGGTCTTTCTCAGGATGCCAACAACTGGACCTCTGCGTCATCAGCCGCCGGCTATGCCACTCCTGGCTATATCAACTCTCAGGCCTTCGAGGCACGGACATCCAATGCCAGGGTGACGATAGATCCCAAGGTATTTGTGCCGGGGAGTGCAAATCCCGCGTATCAGTCCTTCACCACCATCAATTATCAGTTTGATAAAGGAGGTCAGTTTGCTAACATCACTGTTTATAATCAAATGGGCCAGCCGGTAGCGGAGCTGGCCAGAGGCACTTCGTTGGGTACCTCCGGTTTTGTGCGATGGGATGGTACCACCGGTGCCGGGGACCGTGTGCGGATGGGTTATTATGTGGTCTTTTTCGAATTGTATGATGGCAGTGGGAGCAAGCAAATACTCAAGGAAACGGTGGTCGTAGGTAGGTAGATCTACTGATTCTTACATCCTTAACTTGTTTTAAATGACCCATTTGTGAACAATAAACCCGTGGTTTCGTTGTTGTCCTACTATGAGTACATTAACAGCAAGTCATTTAAGAATCGTCCACGATCTTTTTCATAAACTTTTCTATATCAAATTAAGAAATAGTAACGCCGAACTAAGGTATGTGCGTCATGCCGATCAATACCTTGACTTTACGGCCACCTCAGTACCCAGAGAGTTTAGAAACCTGGGGATTGCTGGTCAGCTCGTGGAGGCTGGATTGATATTCGCACGTGAGCAAAACATGAAGGTGAAAACCACTTGTTCATATGCCGCAGACTATGTGAAAAGACATCCGGAGTACAAGGATTTAATTATTTAAAATTCTTTTTTAGAAAGTGCTTTTAATTCCCAAACAGAACATTAGATTTGGCACTTGAGGATTTAAAGCCGAGGGTCACTATGTTTAACCGCATTATGTTTCAAACCCCTCGGCTTTTTCTATGCCCTTTGGTCTGACCTCTTTCCAGTCTCCTTGATCAATAAGGGATATGAGGATCATTGCTGTTTTAACTCCTGACGGCACAAGGCGTGCCTGCTAAAGCCGAGGGAGTCTGTATATTCAGCATTATGTTTCAAAGCCCTCGGTTTTTTCTGAACATCACAACCCTCACATTGGGTTTCGGTCAATAAAAAAGGTCATCCCACTTGAGTAGAATGACCTTTTCGACGAGTGCAGGGATTTATTTGTATAGCTCCTTACCCACTTCATAATATTTATCACCCTCTACCCAAAGCGGGGTTTCTTTCATATTGCCGATGCTCCTGCCTGCAAAAACATAAGCCCTGTAGAAAGTATAGAGGTAATCCATGTCGATGGTGTCAAATTCGTCTGAAGGCTGATGATAAGTTCTTAGCACCTGCTCATCGAAAGCATCCACTCCCATACCAAAGCTTGGCGCAGGAATCCCTTTTTTAGCAAAGCTGACGTTATCAGAGCGGTCAAAAAGCCCTTGTTCTTTGTAGTTGGCATCATCTCCTGCTGTGAGTCCGTAGGACTCTATGGCCGTTACCAGCAGTCCCTGGGCGGTGGTTCTGTCCAGCCCGATCACTGTGGCCATGGAGGTGTTATTGTATCCACCATTGTCACTGTTGAAGCAAAAAACAATGTCGCTGAGTGGTAGTGGGCTGTGGTCTACAAACCACTGACTTCCGAGCAACCCTTTCTCTTCGCCACAAAACATCACAAAGAGCGAGGATCGTTTGGTCGGATACATGGCTAGGTTTTTGGCAGCTTCCAGCACAGTTACAGTACCCACAGCATTATCACGGGTGCCATTGTAGATGTCGTCCCCGGTGCTATCCGCTCTACCTACACCCACGTGATCGTAATGTGCACTGAAAGTGACATAATCCTTTTTCAGCACAGGGTCCGTGCCTTCTACATACCCCACCACATTTTGTGACACAAAGCGCTCCACTCCAGCACCAGCCATTTTGATATCTAGTTTCGAGGTATTGGCAAATGAAGGAGAAGCCTCCCTGTTGGCATTATTCAGCCAGATACCTGCAAATTCATCGCGCTCATCCTCTATGCCATCATCCAGAATGACCTGGTCGCGGCTCAGATAATTGACCAGTAGCTGCCAGGGAATTTGGGGAGAATTGTATAGCTCTATGAGCCCCAAAGCACCGGCTTCTTTGGCGTTGGCTCTCTTCTCTCTGGACATAGCAAACCAGGCACGTGGGCTTTGCTCTTCCCCATCGCCTGTGTTGGCAACGACTATCTTTCCTTTTACATCAGCTTTTTCAAGCTCTTCTGAGGTGGCATAATCAAGAAAAGCAATCTCTCCATTCCATTCCAAATTCCCACCACTGATCAGAAGATAGTCCACGCCAATGGTGTAGGTAGCTGAATCCAGCGTGATGGTACCGGTCTGAGGCTTTTTGATTTTCTTCATAGACACAGGCTGAAAGTAATCTGGAAATTCTGCGAACGGTTTTACACCATAAAGCTCCAGCTGTGTTCTGAGGTACTCTGCCGCAATGTCCAATTCAGGGGAAGGGGTGTCTCTTCCTTTCAGGGCATCCGAAGACATAAATTTGAGATGTGCCTGGATGCTGGCTTTGCTCACGGTTTTCTCGGTGATTTTTTTGTCTTTTTGACCAAAAGCCATGGTGCAAGACAAGAGTACGATCAGGTATAAAACTTTTCTCATAGATGAATGCTTTATGATTTAAATAATGAACGCCCAATTTAGAAGAACACTCTTTCTCCCGCAAGGAGTTTTTATGTCAGTGGTTCTTCTTTAGTCATCAAGTAGATATTTGGGGGCCGCAGTTGTGGTTGAATAATCGGGATTGGTATAGAATGGCATGGTTACGTCCATTAGGGCTACCCTGAGGCTATTCCAGAGCATATTGAAGAATCCTTTGTTTTGATACCTGACAAAATAGATTTCACCCTCCTGATAGCCCATGGTGTCGTCCGGGTGGTTGTTGCTGTTAAGGATCATGTTGCCAAAGATGCTTTTCAACCAAACCTTGTCCCTGTTTTGGTCATAGACTTTGACCTTGAGGTCTGAATACTCCATGATCATCTTTCCCTTGGCCGAATACTCGTCACCTCGAAAATCGAAAGCCATGCCATGGAGCTGCCCCGAAGCCTCCACCCCTGTGAGAGGGGCAAGTGTCTGATTGATAAAAGTGATGGGCATGGCACCGAGTGTTCCCGAGACAGAAAACTCCTGACGGTTTGAACCCATATCCAATAAGATGGTTGTTTTGAGTGCGCCTTTGCCCATAAAATCAGATTGAATATCCAGAATGGTGATGGGCTCCTTTTGGATTTCTTCAGGGTCATTGGTCAGGTGATATCCCGACATATAAACCTTATCAAAGTAGAGTTTTCCGGCACGGGGGAATACTACTGGGAGTTGCTCATATTGAATATAGCTGTTTCTGAGGCGGAGAGTATCCAGGGTGAAAATGAACGGGAGGTCTCTTAGTAATCCGGCCAGCAGGGGTTTGGTCTCTGGCTGTGGTGCCGGTGGGGTTTTGTCCTTAAAGACATTGATTTGAAGGGCCTCAAGCAGGGTGCTTTCAGCACGCACCTTGAGTGTTCTGTCTTCCATAAAGTCCCAAAGTAGTTTTTCTGCCGACAGTTTTTGAGCAAGCAGCTCAACCCGAACTTTCTCATAGGGGTGCTTCTGCACAAAAGAGGACCTGGAGTCTACAGGCTTTAGGTGGATATTTTCAATAGAAAATGAGGTGTCAAGGATATGAAGATTATCCGCTGACAGGGTATAGTCCTCACCAGCCTTGACATAGAGCTTGCTCACTTTCGTTTCAGACTGATCAAAATCAAGCGGGAAGATATTATGGACGGTGCTAGTGTCTACAAAAACGCCAAACGCTGACAGATGTATCTTTTTCATAGCCAAAAGGGTATCATAGCTCCCTTTTTTCTGGACCACCAAAGTACCCGAGCTGATCTCGAAATGCTCCACCTCTATCCGGTTAAAAAGGTCTCGCACAAAGAGGTTGATTTCCTTTTTCTCCGTCTTGGAAGCCTGGAGGGTGGGCAGCACGATCCCGAGTAAAAGACTGTCTATGTTTAATTTTTTGACTTTGATTTTTTGACTGAGTAGAAGGTTCCAAAGACTAAATCCATGAATTGAGATTTGACGGGCCTCAGACCGAATGTTGAGGTTAGCGTGATTCTCCGCACTGTCTACCTGCACCCTGGGTTTTGTGAAGGTGATCTCTCCGTTCAGGATGCTCAGCGTTACACTTTCATAAGTAACCTGCTCGCCCAGTAGCTTAGGGAGTTCCCTTTTGGCGATAGCCTCCACTAAAAAAGCAATGCCACTCAGGAGCACCAGAATGCCTAAAATAATGAGAATTCTTTTTGCATTAAACGAAATGATTTTAGGCATAAGTGTATAACTGAAATCGGCCCGTCTGGTTAGATTTAAGGATAGGGACTACTCCCCCTGGAATATTTTGATCACGGCCATTTCCCCTTCTTTTCGGTATCCTCTGTACATGCCGCTGGTGTTGAAGGGCATGGCTACATTACCAAACCTGTCCATAGCGATCATGCCACCCAGAGCGTCCATTTTGGTGATCTTGTCCATCACCGTTTGAGCGGCTTCCTCCACAGATAAGTTTTTATATTCCATCAGTGCCGACACGTCGTGCGCTGCGGCAGTGCGGATATAATATTCTCCATGTCCTGTGCCGGAAAATCCGCAGGTGTTGTTATTGGCATAGGTGCCGGCTCCTATGACGGGAGAGTCCCCAATGCGGCCCCATTTTTTGTTGGTCATACCGCCGGTGGATGTTGCCGCGCAGATATTTCCCTGCCGGTCTACAGCCACGGCACCAACAGTTCCATACTCCTTTTCTACTTTTTTGATAGCCTTTTCCAGTTGTGCCTTGCGTGGATCTGTACTGAAATAGCTGGGATCCACCAGTTCCAATCCACGCTCTTTGGCAAACTGTTCCGCTCCTTCGCGGGCCAGCATCACGTGAGGTGAATTGATCATGACCTGATAGGCCGCTAGAATGGGGTTTTTGACGGTTTTTACACCGGCTACAGCACCGGCATTCAGGTCTTCCCCACGCATGATACTTGCATCAAGTTCATTTTCTCCGGTGGCGGTGAAGACTGCTCCTACGCCGGCATTGAAGAGTGGAGAATTTTCCATCATCACAATGGCGGCCTGAATGGCGTCACAACTTGATCCTCCATCTTCCAGAATGGTATAGGCGGCCTGAAGCGCCTCGTCGAGCTTGGCCCGATAGGCCACTTCTGTTACAGAATCCATGTTTTCTCTACTCACAGTGCCAGCACCTCCATGAATGACAACTGCAATTTTACGTTCAACGGGCTCATTGGGAGTGTTTTCAGCAGGTGTGGTGTTACATCCAGAAAGACAGGCTACTACGATCAGTAGAAATAAGTTCAGTTTGCGATTCACGAGGGAGTTCATAATTTTTTATCTACTTGGGTTGTGTTACTTTAGCGCTTATTTTTAGGTAAAATAAACAGAATTGAAGATATGGCTGAGAAGACGAAATATTCAGAGGACGAATTAAAGGAATTCGAAGAGTTGATTCATCAGAAGCTGGCAAAAGCGAGAGAAGAACTGAACATTTTGAAGGGTTCTTTGACACGAGATACCGATGAGGGTACGGATGCGACCCACGGTGCTGTGAAGACCCTGGAGGATGGGGCGGATACTGCAGAGAAAGAGCAATTGAGTACATTGGCCGGACGGCAGCAGAAGTTTATTAATAACCTTGAAAATGCGTTGATCAGAATCAAAAACGGCACCTACGGGGTTTGTGTGGATACTGGTAAGCTCATCAGCAAAGAGCGATTGAGAGCGGTGCCACACACCATGCATTCGATAGAGGCTAAGCTGAATGTGAAGAAGTAATGGACTACCTCGCCAATCATATTGAGGCACTGGTCTTTTGCTCCCCAAAACCAATCACAGAAGATGAGATTCAGTCTTGTCTGAAGGAAATGTTCGAGGCGGATGTGCCTATGGAGGACATTAGTGGGGGGATCGCAAAACTTAGTGAAAAATATGAAGATGAGCAGTTTTCCTTTGGTTTGGTGCAAAGTGGCGGTGGATATCAGTTTTTGACCAAACCGGCCTATCAGGCAAGTATCAGTATTTTGCTTAAGCAACAATCGAAGCGGCGACTCTCCAACTCAGCCATGGAAACACTCGCCATCATTGCGTATAAGCAGCCAGTCACCAAGACGGAAATTGAACAAATCCGTGGAGTAAACTGCGATTATGCGGTCAATAAATTGCTGGAAAAGGAGCTCATCGAAATCAAAGGCAAGGCAGAGACTATAGGTCGTCCGATGCTCTATGGCACCAACAATAAGTTTATGGACTACTTCGGTATTAACTCACTCAGGGACCTGCCCACACCGAAGGATTTTGTGCAGGAGGAAAACACTATAGGGAAGGAAGAAGAAGCATGAAAGGGAAAAAGCCAATTAAGCCAAAGACAGGAGGGCCAGTCAAGAAGGAATTAGGCTCCGCACCAGTGGAGATACGACTGAATAAGTATATAGCCAACGCGGGCGTATGCTCACGACGGGAGGCAGATCAGCTCATAGCCGATGGCAAAGTGAAGGTGAATGGTGAAGTAGTGACCGAACTGGGCCGAAAGGTGCTGTCTACAGACAAGGTGGTGTACGGAGGCAAAACCCTGAAGACAGAAAAACTCCAGTACATTTTGCTGAATAAGCCTAATGATTACATCACCACTGTCACCGATACACACGACAGAAAAACCGTGATGAGCCTGCTCAAAGGAGCCTGTGATGAGAGAATCTATCCTGTAGGAAGGCTCGACCGGGCCACTACAGGGTTACTGCTATTTACCAATGACGGTGATCTGGCCAAAAAGCTCACTCACCCGTCTTATAAAATCAAGAAGATTTATCAGGTGACCCTGGACAAACCGATCACCAATCAGGATTTTGATGATATCCTGAAAGGTGTGAAGCTGGAGGATGGACTGGCGGTGCCGGATGAGATGGCCGTGGTTACTGATGATCGCATGGTCCTGGGTATAGAAATCCACATTGGCAAAAACCGTATAGTGAGGAGAATCTTCGAACACAAGGGCTATAAAGTGGTGAAGCTGGATCGGGTAATGTTTGGTACATTGACCAAAAAGAACCTCACCCGTGGCAAATATCGCCACCTTGACCCCAGAGAGGTGGTTCAGCTCAAAAACCTCTCCGGAGGAAGAAAATAAAAAGGCTCTACCCTTATTTCAGGGTAGAGGCCAGTATTTCCAGATCTTTATTCATGATGACATGCACGGCGCTTTCGGGTCTCGAATCGAGCATGACCGTTTTGGTATACGCGCCCATTGACCCAAAGAAGTTGATACAGTCATCACTCACTTTATAAGTTTTGTTGGCAAAGTAAGATGACGAATAGTCGATGGTCTTCAGGTCCAATAGCTCTCCCGCCAAATTGATTTTCACAGCAAAAGCTTTTGTGTCGGTGTTGTTTTTTCCTGCTCTGTTCACACGTCCATCTAGTCCCTTGATCTCGTTGTAGTTGCCCACGATGATATAGGCCTGATCCACACTCACCACATCAGTGATGTCCCCTTTGTAGGACATTCGCTGCTGCCATTGCAGATCTCCATAGATGCTGTAGTTGGCCATGATCATCTCGGATTCGACCAACGGGTCGTCCAGATAGTCATTCCCTTTATAGGTTACAAAAAGGGTGTTGGTACGCTCATTGTAAGAAATAGTCCTCGGGAATTGATTGAGAATAAGTCTTCGGCTGTGTGTGATCACTCCCTTCTCATCCAGCATCAGCAAGTGGTTGATCCGGGTGCCGCTGGTATCCACGCCGTTCAGGATCACGGCCAGTCCTCCGGGCACGCTTTGGATGGCTCCTATTCGGGTGTTGGCATCAAACCCGGCAGAACTGTCAATTTTTAACAGATAGTCATTGTACCAGCCTACAGTCTGCTCTTTGGTGATGCCTGCCACAAAGGCCTGTGTTTTATTTTCCTTTGTGTTCTTGAAGATTCCCGCTATAAAGGCGGACCCATCAAAGTTCTCTATGCGATGAGAGGTGATAGGGGCCGCGGTAAGAAGATCATTATCCACCGGGACGCTTCTGAAAAGTGGGATGTCCAATTTTTTGTACTTCACTTTCTTGATCACCGAATCCGTCTTGAGTATGGTATAGAGCTCGTTTTGGATATTGGCCACATAGTTGCTCACATCATTTTTATTGTTTTGGCGCTCGGTAGTGATGAGCTGAGTAATTCCCGAAGGACCATTGTAGTTGGTCTTGATAAAGTCGGAGTATTTACTCAAAGAGGCAGCGGTATTGGTCCTTCTGATGTCGCTGAGCACACTATCTGCTTCTTTAATTCTGTTCACCATTTGGCCGTAGAGATAGAGCTTGCGCTCTACATCCACTTCCGTGTCCGCCCCGAGTTTTTCGCTGAGCAGCTGCTGGTAGATGAGGTCATGCTTTTTTTCTTTGAAGATAAAGATGGGCTCGATCACCGAGGAGAGGTCGTATTTCCTGAGGGTAAAAAGCACTTCTTTGGATACTTTGAGGGGCTCAAATTCCTCCCTGATAAAGTCAGGTTTAGCCTCTTCGATTCGTTTGTTGAGTCTGAGGTTTTCAGCCATCAGGTCTTCTCTGAGCTTGTCTATTTCTGCATGAATAATCTCCCGTGTGGTGTCTACCCACGAGGCATAGTCCCAAACCTGAATTTTTGGTTGCAGAAAGTTGATTTTGGATTCTAAACCATCCAGACGATAGACCTTGATGGGCTTGGCTGTCATGGTCTGATTATACCCCACATCAAAACTGGCCGTGGCGGCTTTGTATTCCTCCCAGTACTGTAGACACTCGAGGTAATCTTTTTTGATATCTCCAAAGGTCTTGTCTACCTCAGCATCATAGAGGAGGTATAGGTCTTTGAAGGTGGGATATTTACCTAAAATTCCGGTAAAAGCTTTGTGCGCCCGGTCATAACTACTAAAGCTTCGGGTAAACTTATCATAGATGAGTGGCACATTGTCTATAAAGGACTGAAGTTCCACTTTTACCCTGGCCATATGGTTACTGATGGTGTCAAAACCCACGGTGACTCTCCCTTTGTCATCGAGCTTGCCAAAGTTGAAAAAGTACTCCTGATTCTTGCGCACCTCTTTTTCACTGATAAACTGTTCCGTACGCTGGTAGGCCTTAAGTGCCTCCCGGGCATTGCCTACTTTATAGGCAAAGTCCTTGATGGGATCACTCTCCCTGTATCTTTTCTCGTAAATCACAGCCATCTGGAGGTAGATACTTGAGTTGTCTGGTTGTTCGGCCAGATAGATTTTTAGCTGAGCCAGTGCACCACTGGGTGGCAGGGCAAGTATTCTGGGGAGTACTTCTTCATATTTCTCCAGTTTTTGTGAAAGCCCCGGAAGGGTGGCACCTGCTAGGAAGAGGATGAATGCTAATTTCTTCATGGTCATTCTCATTATATGGCTAGGATTTTCAATACTAAACGTCTGTTTTGAGCTTTGTTTTCCTCAGTATCGTTAGGCACTATGGGCTGGCTTTCGCCATAGCCCTTGGCAACAAACCGATCGCTGGGGATATTCTTTTCTATCAGAAACTTCACGGCACTCTGAGCCCTTCTGTTGGACAAGGCGGCGTTATAAGCGGCCGAGCCCACATCATCGGTATGTGCGGCTATTTCCACTTTCATCCCGGGGTTTTGCTTCATGAGCTCTACTACCCGCTCCAGTTCCGCAAAGGAGACTTCATTGAGCTGATCAGAATTCGACTCAAAAAGTATTTCTTTTAGTGTGAGGTTAGCGCCAACCAATAGCGGCTGGAGGTTCATTTGGATTTTGGCAGAGCCACCTTCTCCGATCACCGATACGCCCCCTACGGCATCATCTCCAGAGGAGATTTCCGTTCCGCTGGGCTTCACATCTATCACCGTACTGTTGAACGCATAGCCCTGATCGCTTGTGGCCTCTATTTCATACCTGTCTCCCACACGGAGAGCCACGGTTTCGTTACCGCTCACCTCGATCACTTCATCCCGGTTGCGGTTTCTGATCCGTACTTTCGAGCGTATCTTTCCATTGTTGACCAGGTCTGCCACGTTGATTTCTATGTTGCGTTTATGCGGAAGCATCTCCACATCTCTGATAAACTCCGGGTAGACCACCAGGTCGGATACATCGAGCGTAAAAAATTTGCTGTCAAAATTCTCCTTGTCCACGATGATTTCATAGACCTTGCCAAGTGGCAGGTCCAGCGTAATACGGCCATCAGGGTTATTTTCCAGCTGCATCAGGAAGTCTGCTGCTCCTGGTTCCTTTACTTTGATGTTGGCCTGAATGGGTTCAAAAAGATCACCATCATAAATATTGAGGTTCAGGTTGGCGGTGTTGTACAGTTGTATGTCCTGATCGATTTCCTTATATTCGTGTTCGTTGCTCAGGTCAAAGAACAGCGACTTGGAGGTGTAGCCTTTCTTTTTGATTTCTATGTTATAGTTGCTGCCTACGGCCAGTACTACGGTATAGCGCCCGTCATTGGGGTTGTTGGATAGGGTCATGATTTCTCCGGAGGTGAATGCATCCGATACCACGATTTCCGCGGCTATACCGGCACCATTCTTTCCGTCTGTGATGTAGCCCTGGATAATGATGTTTTTGAACTGCCTGAGCTGTGGTGGTATTTCCACAGAATTGATCTCACTGGCATCATACACATAGTACAACAGGTCCCCCTGGGCTGAAATGGAAGAAAACTGATCGGCTACTTTGGTATTTACAAACTCCAGTGCCACCGGAGGTTTCCAGTCACCTATGGGAGTGAGCTGAGTCTGGTAGAGGTCAAAATCCCCGCGTCCACCGAGTCGGTTGGAGGCAAAGATCAGGGTCTTGTTGTCAGCCATAATCCGTGGGGCCTTCTCACAGTCTTTGTTGATAGGGTAAGGAAGGAGTTCCGGCTGCCCCCAGGTACCATCCTTCTTTTTCTTGGAAAGGTAGAGGCTGAAGCATGCTTTATTTTCCCAGAGCTTAGCCAGGTCTTTGTCTTGTAAGACATTATAATTTTGTCGCACAAAGTACATGGTTTTTCCATCGGCAGAAATGGAGGGGAAACCTTCATACCCTGAGGAATTGATCGGTTCACCTATGTTTTTTGGCTCGGTCCAGGTTTCCCCATCACGAATAGAGTAGTAGATGTCCTCACTACCGAACCCGCCCCTGAATGAAGCAAAGAAGAAAAGCATGTTTCCATCAAACGAGATGCTTGGACCACCGATGAGGTCAGTGGAGTCTCCAAAGTTATTGATCGGATCTATGGGCTTTGGGTCCGACCATTTGCCATTGACCAGCCGGGAGTCGAAGAGTTCATATTTCCCCCTTCGGTTAGATTCTAAAATCATGGTACGCCCATCCGCCGAAATGGAGGGAGCGTATTCTATTTTATTGCTGTTCAGTTCCGGAATGGCCTTTGCCGTACTCCTATAGTAGTTAATGGTATCGGCATAGGTCTTGAGCGTGTCAGGGACTTGAGCCTGAGCAGCCCATGTGATTAACAAAAGCAGCACAAATAATGAATGCCTCATCTTCAGCATAGTTGTTTCATTTTTATTTTCCTAACATGACAAAAGCGCCCCAATAGTAAGGCTCTTTGAATTCTTTTCGTACTTCGGCTATTGCCGCATTGAAGGCCTCCAGTTTGGTCTGCCCTCCGAACCAATTTCGATAGAAAGCACTCATCAGAAGCTGGGTAGTCTGATCGTTCACTTTCCATAAGCTCATCACCAGATTATCTGCACCAGCTACGATGAATGACCGTTGAAGGCCATAAACACCCTCACCATTTTTCACTTCGCCCAGTCCTGTCTCACAGGCTGACATTACCACTAGCTGGGTGTTGTCCAGGTTGAGGTTCATCACTTCATATGCCGTCAGGATTCCATCTTCTTCGCCCGGCAGGTCTTCATTTTTTACCGTGTTTTGAGCTCCAGCCAGGAGTAGTCCGGACCTTAGCAGCGGATTGAATTTGGCATTTCTGCTGGTAAGTCCGCCCGCTTCGTCATCCACCTTAATGTCCTCCAGAAAGAAACCATGCGTAGCGATGTGTAAAATCTTGGGACTGGATATTTTTTTGATTTGATCCTCGGTGGCAGCTTCCGCCAAAAAAGATTCAAAAGTCCAGCTGCTGGTTTCCACAATTTGGCCAATCTCCTCTATCTCCTTCAGAGTGCCTGGGAGTTCAGAGATAGTGGATCCAAAGCTACGCTCCATATCCTTAGGACTGAGCAGACCTCCACTATTGTTTTTGGCCTGACTGGAGATGTAATACTTTGGGAAACCAAACATGACAGCATCATTCTTCGTCCCCTCGGGAGAGGTCATTTCCAGCAGCTCACGGGTATTGCTGAGCAGGCGCACCTTGTAGCGGTCTATGAGATACTCTTTCTTTTCCGGATTGTACAGGGTGGCAATGTTTACTTTATTGATCACCCCGTCGGCAGAGAGGAAGACTCTTTTTACGGAGGTGTCTATTTTGTCATCAAAGGGTTTCCAGAAAGTGGCATAAGAGCGTTCATCCAGTATTTTATAAATAATCGAATTCTTATAGGTTTTGAAGCCTTTGTCTTCCATTTGAAGGCCATTGGCACTCACCACCAGCTCGGGGATGGCCCCCTCATCACTGCGGAGAATCAGCCCGATGTATAGCACAGAGTCTTGCTTCATCTTTTTCTTGATTCGGATCATCTCTATGGCTGCTTCGTCTGATGATAGTTGCTCCTGAATGCGCTTCCATGTTGGAGCTTCTGTTTCAAAGGCCCCTGCAAATGAGGAGGATTTGAGGGAAAGCTGCTTTTCCTTTTCATTGGATTCCGCCTCCATGTCCGCAATTTTGATATTGCTCAGTTCAAGCTCTTCCTTACTCATGCTGTAAGCCTTGACAATATTTTCTTTCAGACCTACCCAGTCGTTGAAGAGGGAGATGAGGTCAGTATCTCCACTGGACAGTATGGTGTTTCGCACCTTATTGGTGGCGTTGAGCAGAAGTGCTTTGGTAGAGAGCTGAAGGTTGTACATGCTGCCAATGAGGGTGTCCTGATCACTTTGAGTCCCTTTGTTCAGCAGACAGAACTCCACCGCATAGTCCAGATAACTATCAAATACAGGCTTTATTTTCCCATAGAAGGCACTCTTCTCACTTTCGCTCAGTGCGGGGAAGTATTGATTGATAAAATCAAGATACCGTTCGGTCACCCGGAGATAGAGCGGCCGAGCACCCTCAAAGTCCCCGGTTTTGTGCTTTATGGAGGCCAGCCCATACAGTGAGTAAGCATAGTCGGGATGATTGGGGCCGAGAATCGACAGGCGTATATCCACTACCTGCTGATAATAGGTGAGTGCCTGGTCATAATGCTCCAGCTCCTGCTCCAGCGTGGCCAGGTTATAAAGGGTACTGGCATAAGACGGATGGTTGGTCCCGAAAACCTTCTCATCTATGTCCAATGCTTTTTGATAGAGTGTTTTGGCCTGGTCATATTCCTGATTTTCCTTGTAAATAGAGGCCAGGTTGTGCAGGGTTTTAGAGTACAAAGGATGATTGGTTCCCAAAATGGCTTCATCAATCACGAGTACTTCTTCCAGTAGAGCTTTGGCCCTGTCATAGTCTTCCTCCATCTGATAGAGGGTTGCCAGATTCTCCAGAGCGGTAGCATACTCTGGATTCATCTTTCCTATTTGAGTTTGGTAGGTTTCCAGAGATTGCTCAAACAGTGGCTTAGCCGCGTCAAGATTGCCCATTTTCTGGTAAAGCAGGGCAAGGTTATTAATGACAGAGGCATAGAAGATATGTTGCGTACCGTAGCTGGTCTCATAAATGCTCCTGGCTTCCTTTAAGTATTTTTCAGCGTCACCGTATTCGGCCAGTTGTTTTTTCACTGTGCCCAGATTGGCCAGCGTATAGGCCAGCGAAGGATCTCTTGTAGGCAGAATTTTTTCTTTGATTGCCTTGATTTCACTCAGTACCTGTCCTGCTTCGGTATATCGGGCAGTGTTGAGGTACAGTAGCCCCAGGTTTTCATAGGTGGTGAGATAGTCCCTATTTTCCTTGCCATAGGCCTGGCGCTTGATCTCTTCGGCGATTTTCAGATAATACTCTGCAGTGTAGTAGCTGCCTTCGAGCTGGAGCAGGGACGAATAGTTGGCGGCTACAGTAGCATATTCGGGGTGACTCTCACCATAGGTCTGCCTGAAGATTGGGAGCACTTCCAGATAGAGTTTGCCTGCTTGCTGATACGCTCCCAGCTGGGTATATACTCCTGCGAGCGTGTTTTTCACAAAAGCCGTTTGCAAGGCATCCGACCCGAAAAGTGTAATGCTCTCCTGGAGAGCCTCTTCGGCGATGTTTCGGGCTTCGGTATATTTTGCTTCTGAGGTTAAGATTTTCGCCTTCTGGTTATATAGGGCGTAAAGACGACTTTTCATTCCCTTTTCGCGAGCTACTTCCAGTGCCAGGTCTATTTTTTGGGTGGCTCCGGTGATGTCTCCATCTGTGAGCAAAAGACCACTCAGGCTTTCCAGGGCATTTACATAAGTGAGGTCACCAGGCAGCCGGGAAGTATAAAGTTCCATGACCAATTCGAGTTTTTCCTTTGCCGTGGCCAGTTCGCCGTTCCTGATGAGCAGGTTGCTGTAGTTGGTCAATGTGCTGGCGTAGGATGCCGGGTTGGTTTCCTGCTCCGCCTCTTTTTGTAAGACCAGCTCCTCGATAAGTTCTGTGGCTCTACCAAACTGTCCGGTTTTCTGAAGGTCAATCGTGAGGTTATTGAGTGCGATGGAGTATTCCTCGCTATTTTGTTCACCCAGATCGGTGAAATTCTCAATGGCCAACTCATACTGACTTACAGCCTCAGAGAATCTTCCGAGCTGGTCCAGAGCATCTCCCACTTTGATTAACATACTGCCATATTCGAAGCTAGGGGTGCCTTCATTGTAATAGTCCACCAATTCCACAAAGAGCGCAAGGGCTTTTTCATACTCTCCGTTTTCTGAAAGCAATGAGCCATAGTTGTAAATGATGTTGAAATACTCCGGCCCCACTTCTTCATAAGTATTCATGACCCGCTGTGAGCTTTCAAAAAGCGTTCTTGCCGCTTCATCTTCCTTCAGTTGAAACTTGGCAATGGCCAGATTGCCCTTTGCAGCGGCTACCTCGTAGCTGTCTTCGCTGTTATATTCGAGGGTGAGGTCAAGGGCCTCTGAAAGCAGTGGGTCTGCAGCTCCGTACTCACTGCGCGCCATGCGGATTACTGCCAGGTTTTGAAGGGCATTGGCATAATTCATGTCCCTGTTTTCTCCCAACGCGATCAACACCTCCACTTCTTCTTTGGCGTATGAGAGGGCTGCAGCATCTTCTCCCAGATCATAACAGATGATTGAGAGTTGCCGCAGAATGACGGTTTGGTTTTTCGAAGCCTTGGTTTCGGTGGATTTGATTTGCTCGAGAGCTCTTTCGGCAGCCAGACGTGCTTCAGCAGATTGGTAGTTGTTGTAGAAGTCTACAGACTGCTGGTAGGATGCTGCCCAGTCCTGGGCAAAGCACAGCGATGTGGTCAGAAAAAATATCAGGCCAAGGGATAGTCTTTTCAAAATAGAGTCAGGTTGGTAATTCTCAGTATGAAGATAGAAAAATCTAAGTCATCTGGTAAGTCATCGAGGAGATGATTTAGCGAAATACCTCCTTTGAGGTATCAGAAAAGAGAATTTTAAGGCGAAACCGGTGAAAGAGGATACCGGTAGGCTAAGTATCAAAGAATTTAGTATGCATGCATACTAAATTAAGAACCTTTTATTATCTTCGAGGAAACAAAAAAACCCTGACTTGAAGGCCAGGGTTTTTTAAGTGGTGCTGAGTGGGCTCGAACCACCGACTCACGGATTTTCAGTCCGATGCTCTACCAGCTGAGCTACAGCACCGCTTTAAAGAGGTGCAAAGCTAGAGAATCTTTTAAAACGAGCAAAAATATTTTTATTTAAATAGCAACAGATTTTAACCCCATGCAAATGATCCCACAACTGGCCTTTGTGGCTGTCCTTTTATTCTTCGGATTTTTCCTGTTTCGACGCATAGCTCGAATCAGGAAAAACATCCTTCTGGGCAGACCGGAAACGATAAACGATCAAAAAGGCGTCCGTCTGAAAACCCTGCTCCTTGTGGCCTTTGGCCAGAAAAAAATGTTCAAGCGGTTGCTTCCTGCATTCTTTCACCTGCTCATTTATGTAGGATTCATTCTTATCAATATTGAAGTACTGGAGATTATTTTAGATGGGCTCCTGGGGACGCACCGATTGTTTGCGCCGTTCGTCGGCGATTTTTATACGTTTTTGATTTCGTTTTTCGAGGTGCTCGCTGTACTCGTGATCTTTGCCTGTGTGGTTTTTCTGATCAGGAGAAATATTCTGAAAATCAATCGGTTCCACAAAATAGAAATGAGGGGGTGGCCCACATTGGATGCCAACCTGATTTTGGTCATTGAGGTTGTCCTTATGGTGGCCATTTTATCTATGAATGCAGCCGATCAGGTATTGCAGGCCCGGGGAGTGGATCATTATACCGTCACCGGCTCCTTTGTAGTGAGTAGCATGATGATGCCCATTTTTGACGGACTGTCGGATGGCGGCCTGATCATGGTGGAGCGATCAGCCTGGTGGTTCCATATTGTGGGCATACTGGCTTTTGCTGTGTATGTGACCTACTCCAAGCATCTGCACATTTTCATGGCCTTCCCCAATACCTACTACAGCAAACTCACTGCAAAA
The DNA here is from genome assembly GCF_902506655.1 of Marinoscillum sp. 108. NCBI lineage: Bacteria > Pseudomonadati > Bacteroidota > Cytophagia > Cytophagales > Reichenbachiellaceae > Marinoscillum > Marinoscillum sp. 108. The sequence continues at coordinate 157,937 of NZ_LR734819.1, forward strand.
GGTAAGATGAACAACATGGAGGAGATCACCAACGAGGTGAAAATAATGCTGGGCATGAGTACTGGAGCGGAGGCTGCCCCACCACCTGAGGGGATGAAATTTGGAGCCAAAGATGTAAATGACCTGAGCTGGAAGAGCCTGATGGACGCATATGCTTGTACAGAGTGCGGCAGATGTACCTCAGAGTGTCCTGCTAATCTGACCGGCAAGAAGCTCTCGCCGCGAAAAATCATGATGGATACCCGTGATCGTCTGGAGGATGTGGGCTTGTCTTTGCAAAAGGGAGGTGAAGGTCTGAACGATGGTAAATCCCTGCTGGGAGACTACATCACTAAAGAGGAGATCAATGCCTGCACCAACTGCAATGCCTGTGTGGAAGCTTGTCCTATTACCATTAACCCACTGGACATCATTTTACAATTGCGGAGGTATGTGGCCATGGAAGAATCCGGAGCACCCCAGTCCTGGAATATGATGTTTCAAAATGTGGAGACCAATTTTGCGCCATGGAAATTTCCTCCAACCGATCGGTTTAAATGGGCTGAAGACCTGAAAGAGAAATAAACGACCAGAAAGAATAACTGACATTGACCAATGACTGAAGAAATCAACATACCAACAATGGCCGAAATGGTCGCAAAGGGAGAATCTCCTGAAGTGCTTTTTTGGGTAGGCTGCGCCGGCTCCTTCGACGACCGGTACAAAAGCGTCACCCTGGCATTTGTGAAGATTCTCAATAAAGTAGGGGTGAAATTTGCCGTTTTAGGTGCTGAGGAGACTTGCACAGGAGATCCCGCCAGACGTGCCGGGAATGAGTTTTTGTTTCAGATGCAGGCCATGGCCAACATTCAGGTGCTGGATGGATATGAGGTGAAGAAAATAGTAACGGCCTGCCCTCATTGCTTCAATACCCTTAAAAATGAGTACCCCGACCTTGGTGGAAACTATGACGTCATTCATCATTCCCAATACCTACAGGAGCTGATCAATAGTGGGAAGGTCACACTAAAAGGTGGCGGAGAGTTTAAAGGCCGCAAAATCACCTACCATGATTCTTGTTTTCTGGGCCGGGCCAATAAAGTCTATGAAGCACCCAGAAAAGTACTGGAGGCACTGGACGCCGAGCTGGTAGAAATGAAGCGATGCAAAACCAAAGGGCTCTGCTGTGGAGCCGGGGGTGCCCAAATGTTTAAAGATGCCGAGCCAGGCAAAAAGGAGATCAATATAGAACGAACCGAGGAGGCGCTTGAAACTGGTGCTACTACTATCGCCGTAGCTTGTCCGTTTTGTATGACCATGATGTCTGATGGGGTGAAAAACAAAGAGCGCGAGTCTGAGGTGAAAGTTCAGGATTTGGCGGAACTCATTGCAGAGGCAGAGGGTTTAAATGGCTAAGTTTGTGGAATTATGATAGCAATAGACGAGATGCCAGATCACGCCAGGATCTGGGTATACCAGGCGGACAGACCATTTAGTGAAGAAGAGCGGGTATTGATTGACAGGAGTTTCGAAGCTTTCACAGGTCAATGGGCAGCCCATGGCAACAAGCTGATGGCTACTTACGGGATACAACACAATCAATTTATCGTACTAGCGGTAGATGAGTCTTACAATCAGGCCAGCGGCTGTAGTATAGATGCTTCAGTGCAGGTGATCCGGCAGATCGAACAGCATACAGGGTTGAGTCTGCTGGACCGAACCAAGGTAGCTTTTCTGGAAGAAGGCAAGGTAAAAATCAAACCTTTTAATCAACTGAAAGCGGCGGTAGAGGCTGGCGAGATCCGAAAGGAAACCACTGTTTTCAATAATACGGTACAAAACGCCAGCGAATGGAGGACTCAGTGGGCAGTACCTGCGCAGGCGTCATGGTTGAGTCGATATTTTTCTTAGGGCTTTGGCGAAATACTTTGTTGTAGAGGGGAAAGATTATTTTGCGCAAATTTTTCGTTAGTTTAACGAATGATCCAAGTGGTGTACGTATGAAGCAAGTTTTCTATGCATTGATCCTCCTTATGATGGCGCAGTCCTGTACGCAGCGGGTGGCTCAAAAGAGTTTTGAAAAAGGGTATTATGATCGGGCAATAGAGCTTTACAAGAAGAGCCTTGATCCCCAGGATGCTCATCAAAATTTCATGCTGGGTGAGTCATACCGCAAATCCAACAGACTTCAGGAAGCAGCGCCTTATTATTCTGCTGCTCGGAGGGCCGGGTCCAGGGAGCCCGGATTGCCCTATTATCTGGCCAGGTCTCTCAAGGCCAATAAGCAATATGAGGAAGCTGAGAAAATCCTTCGCGATTTTTTGACCAAAGCAGGAGGTGATTCCAATTTCAAGGCCTTGGCGCAGGTGGAGTTGGATAATCTGACGAAAATAGACGTCCTACAAGCTGAGACCAATTATTTCAGAATTAAAAACCTGGATGAGCTCAATACAAAGTTTGCAGAGTACTCCCCCGTCTACCACAATGGCTTTTTATACTTCACCTCCAACAGGGAAGGCGGCAAGATCTATGGGGCCACAGGCACTCCTTTTACGGACATCTATCGGGTACAGTCGAAGGGCGCCAATATTAACATAAGGACTTTGAAAGCCCTTGACCCGGTGATCAATCACTCAGACACCAATGAAGGATCCATTGCCATTTCATCAGACGGAACCTCCATCATCTTTGCCAAAGGGAATACTGGCAAGGCCACCGGGAACACGGAGGTCAACTTATTTTTCACGAGGTACAGAAACTCAAACTGGTCAGAGCCCAGACCCATTAGTGTCAATGATCCGGATGCCTGGGATTCCACCCCTGCACTCACTCCTGATGGCACCACACTGTATTTTTCAAGTACCCGTCCGGGAGGATTTGGCGGGGCGGACATCTACTCGGCACAGCTCAACAGGCGCGGTAGATGGGTGGATGTACAAAACCTCGGCCCCACGATCAATACTCCCGGGGATGAAATGTTTCCGTTTGTGTCTGAGGATGGTAGACTTTACTTTTCTTCCAATGGGCACCCCGGATTTGGCAACCTTGACCTATTTGTGGCAACCAGAGTTCGCGGAAAGATTACCATCGAAAACCTTGGGGAGCCTATGAACTCCGCTGCAGATGACTTTGGCCTCCACCAGTTCGACCTGACCAGAGGGTTTTTCTCATCCAACAGGCCGGGCGGAAAAGGTGACGATGATATCTACACATTCATCAATGAGGATCCTGACCTGAAGGTCGTGAATTATTTTCTCGTAGGCACTACCTATACCAATGATGACGGCAAGCACAAAATTGTACTTCCAAATACCAAGGTTGCACTTCAGGCAGAAAATGGAGAGCTTCTCAGTGAGGCCTTTACAGGGGAGGATGGAAAGTTCAAATTCCGGGTATATGCTGAGGAGCGCTATAATCTTTTGGGTGAAAAAACGGATTATTTCACCACAAGGAAGGAATTTTCCACGGTGGGAAAATCGGTGGAAAAGGCTTCTCTGACGGAATTCATCACCAATGTGACTTTTCAGACGGAGATCATGATGGATCGAATTGTTTTGGAAAAGTCCATTGTGCTCAACAACATCTACTATGACCTGGACAAGGCCAATATACGACCGGATGCTGCCCTGGTGCTGGATAGCCTGGTTCAGATAATGAATGATAACCCTGACATTTTCATAGAATTGGGCTCCCATACGGATGCAAGGGCCGAGGACGATTACAACATGGACTTGTCACAAAGGCGAGCAAAGTCTGCTGTGGAATACATTATTCGGCAGGGAATATCTGCAGATCGGATAGTGGCCAAGGGGTATGGTGAGAGCAAATTACTCATCCCCAATGCTGTCACAGAAGAGCAGCATCAGCAAAATCGTAGGACCGAGTTCAAAGTCTTGAGGTATAATCCAAAGAAGAATGAGGACAACCTGCCACCTGTAGAGAATCAGGATGAGTATGATCGGTTCTTTGATGATTCTGAAGGAGACTGATATTTTAAGGTTTAACCTCTAATTTAGCTCTGTGTCGAGCCATCTCAGATTTTTTTTCGCTACCCGGGAAAGTCTTCATCTGGGACTGATTTTTACCTGCAACAGCCTGCTATTTGGTAATTGGATTACCAGAATTCCTGACATGAAGGATACCATTGGTCTTACTGATGGTGAGCTTGGGCTTGCGTTGTTGGGCGCACCCATTGGGGCAATGTGCATTATGCCCATATCCGGATGGGTGATTGCCAGATTTGACCTGGGCAGAACCTTAGTGATCAGTGGCTTGGCACACGTGATTTCTTTGCCACTACTGGCCCTTTCGGATTCGTTTTGGGGGCTGGCCATTGCACTGTTCTTTTTTGGATTCAGCAATGCCATTATGGATATTTCCATGAATGCAACGGCAGCTGTGATCGAGCGGAAGCACAAACGAGCCATTATGTCTACCTGTCATGGAATGTGGAGCCTGGGTGGAATGGCCGGAGCTGCTGTGGGTAGCATTGTTGCAGGGCTTGGTACAAGCACTCTGCCGCATCTCGGGCTTGTGGGAGGTATTGTTTTCGTTATGATCCTGCTGTTGTCAGACACCTTATACCATATGAAAGAATCCCGGAATGCAGGGGATAAGGTGTTTGCCTGGCCCAGAGGCCCACTTTTGATGCTTGCTTTCATGGCGTTTTGCATCCTACTAAGTGAAGGCGCCATAGCAGACTGGAGTGCGGTATACATGCGGGATGTGGTGCTGGCTGATGCTTACCTCGTGGGGATGGCTTATGCCGGATTCTCCATGCTGATGGCCATTGGTCGGTTAACGGGGGATTCGATCATTCCCGGGTTGGGAAAGAAGTCCGTAGTGTTTTATGGTTCACTTCTGTCGGTGATTGGCCTTTGTGTTGCGATTTTTTTTGAATCGCAGGATCTGGTGATTGTCGGGTTTTCCATTACGGGCCTTGGGTACTCCTGCATAGTGCCGGTCCTCTTCATTTCAGGCGCCAATCAACCAGGGTATACGGCTGGTACCGGTATTGCAGCGGTGACCACCCTGGGTTATGCCGGGTTCCTGGTAGGCCCCCCGCTGATAGGCCTTCTGGCCGAAGCGTACAGTCTTACTGTAGGGATGTCGTTCGTGCTTTTTTGTACTTTGATGGTAACGTTGCTTTCACTTACCATTAAGTTCAGATGATTTGTTTTTCTTTGCCAAAAAAATTTTCATGTCTGATCGATACGCTAAAAGGGGAGTTTCTGCCACCAAAGATGATGTACATGCGGCCATCAAAAATGTAGACAAGGGGCTTTTCCCTCAGGCTTTCTGCAAAATAGTACCGGATCTCCTCACCAAAGACGAAGACTACTGCGCCATCATGCATGCCGACGGAGCAGGTACTAAATCTTCATTGGCCTATATGTACTGGAAGGAAACTGGCGACCTTTCGGTTTGGAAGGGGATTGCTCAGGATGCTGTGATCATGAATACCGATGACCTGCTCTGCATCGGGTGTGTGGAAAATATCCTGCTTTCATCCACGATCGGGCGTAATAAAAACCTGATTCCCGGAGAGGTCATTTCAGCGATCATCAATGGTACCGAGGAGGTGCTCCAGATGCTCCGCGACCAGGGGATCGATATTATTTCTACCGGTGGAGAAACCGCAGATGTAGGAGATTTGGTGCGCACCATCATCGTGGACAGCACAGTTACGGCCCGGATGAAACGCAGTGCAGTCATCAGCAATGACGGTATCCGACCGGGTGACGTGATCGTAGGCTTGTCGTCCTATGGTCAGGCGAGCTATGAGTCTGAATACAATGGCGGGATGGGCAGTAATGGCCTGACTTCCGCCAGGCATGATGTTTTTGATAAGGTTTACAGAGATAAGTACCGTGAGGCATATGATCCCGCTGTGGATCAGGCGCTTGTATTTTCAGGAAGTAAGAAACTCACTGATTCTGTGGAGGGCAGTCCATTGAATGCCGGGAAACTGGTGCTTAGCCCTACCAGAACCTACGCCCCTATCGTGAAGAAAATATTGACCGAACTACCGGGTAAAGTACACGGCATGGTACACTGTAGCGGAGGAGCCCAGACCAAGGTGCTTCATTTTGTGAAAGGGCTGAAAATCATCAAAGACAACCTCTTTGAAATCCCGCCACTATTCAGACTGATACAGGAGGAAAGCGGCACCGACTGGAAAGAAATGTACCAGGTTTTCAACATGGGCCACAGATATGAGGTATATCTACCCCAGGAGTATGCTCAGGAAGTGATTGACATCTCTAAGTCTTTCCATGTGGACGCACAAATAGTGGGAAGAGTAGAGGCTGCTGAGCAGAAAGAAGTATTAATCCAAACCCCGGAAGGAAGTTATACATATCACTAAACTTGTCATCGATGTTACCCCTTTCGACCCTTGAAAATGATGTAATCCGATTGAGCCCGCTTGAAAGTGGAGACTGGAAGAAATTAACCCATCTGGTTTCTGACTCTTCACTTTGGACCTATTTTCCGTATGATCTGGCTGAGGAATCTGTCTTTGAAAGCTGGATGGAAAGCAGGATTACCCTTATGAATGAGGGCAAGTGGCTACCGCATGTGGTCTATCACAAGCCAAGCGGAAAATATGCAGGACTGACTTGTTATCTTAGCATAGATGAACCCAACAAGGTCATCGAAGTGGGAGGTACCTGGTATGGATCGGAATTTCATGCTACTGAGGTAAACCCCAACTGCAAGCTTCTAATGATGACACATGCTTTCGAAACCTTGGGCTTTTATCGGGTGGAATACAAGACAGATGTGCTCAACGTGCGCTCCCGAAGAGCGATAGAGAAATTGGGAGCAAAGGAGGACGGAATACTCCGGAGCAACAGAATCGTGGCCAAAGGGAGAAGAAGAGATACAATTTATTACAGCATTTTGAAGGATGAGTGGCCGCAGGTTAAAGCAAATTTGGAAAAGAGAATAGCTACTTATCGATGATCGTTTCAAAGCCAATTACCAAAACGTTAACGGCACTGAGTATTTTCCTGATCCTGATTTTCGGATCATTTTTTATGCTTTTAAATAGCCTGCTGTCTGGAGACTCCTATTTTATTTTCAAGCTGATTCTCGCCCCATTGACCTTGGTCATAGGTTTACTGGTGCTGGGAAAGTTACTCGCGGCGATAAAAATTGTGAAGATTGGAGACAATCGGATCGTAGTTTTTTATCCAATTACCCGAATGAAAGTGGACATCAAGGTGCCGGACATTTTGGGTTGGCGCGAGGAGGTGATTAAGACCAAAAACGGGGAATTCAGAGAAGTAAAAATCCTGTATACAAAAAAGAAGATCCTGAAGCTTTCCAATAGGGAGAATACAGAATATGATGCAGTAGTGAAGTACCTGAAGAAAAAGGTGAAGAAGTGAGGTTACTTGAGGGGGACTATGATTCTCCTCAACCATAACTCAAGGGCTTCCTCTGAGGTATTTCCATTTGCCAGGTTCAAAATTTCCATGACTACATCTGCCTCGGAGACTTCCACATAATGTTGATTTAAAATCAGGAAGGTCACACCTACCACAAAGCCTGTTCTTTTGTTTCCGTCCAGAAATGGATGATTACGAACAATACCATACATGTAGCTGGCGGCACATTGAGTGATGCTTCCATTTTCATATGCAAACACATTTTTCGGACGCGCCAAAGCAGATTCCAACAGGGCATTATCTCTGATGCCTGGAAGACCCCCATGTCTTGAAATTTGCTCATTGTGGATGGCGTGAACCACAGGCTCACTTACCCATCTAAATTCACTTGGCGAGCTCATTTAATGAGTTTCTGAAGTCGTCCATTACTTTCCTTGCCGCGTTCATTTGATCTTCAAACTCAGGATCGTAGGCAGTTATTTCTACTCCATGCGCCGTTTCAATAAAGGAAACCGTGTCGCCTTTTTTCACATGTAGCTTGGCCTGGATAGACTTTGGGAGAACTATTCCAACGGATGAGCCGACGGTAGTTACTTTAGATTTTTCCATATGTTTATAATATAGATTATAATACGAAGATAAGAAAGGTGAGGTTCTTTTAAAATGTGATTTAATAAAAAGCGTCCTCTATGTGTTCCACTTTGCTTCCAGTGATCGAAATGATATCAAAGCGGATATCCTTTTGCCAGTTGATGGCAAAAATGTAATCCTCTGCGGCCTGAATGATGAGTCGCTCTTGCTTGCGACTCACAAAGGTTTCCGGATCCCCATAGGTATCCCCTTTCCTGAGCTTTACCTCAACGAAAACAAGCACCTCATTATTCAGGAGGGTGATCAGGTCAATTTCTCCTTTGCGGAAGCGGTAGTTCCTTTCCACGATTTCAAATCCCTTCTTGCGGAGGTAAGAAACCGCCAAATCTTCCCCATATTTGCCCTTATTTTTAGTATCCATCAAAAGCTACAACATTGGAATTATATCCGCTGAAATTCAAGACCATATTTAAAGATAAGATCTGGGGAGGACAAAAGATCAAAACAATACTGGGTAAAGACTTCTCTCCGCTACCCAACTGCGGGGAGACCTGGGAGCTCTCAGGTGTACAGGGAAATATCTCAGAGGTGGCCAACGGGGCACTCACAGGCCAGTTACTCACGGAGGTGATAGCTGCGGCAGGTGATGCGTTGCTCGGTAGGCGCATACGCAGGGAGTATGGAGAAGAATTCCCCTTATTGATCAAGTTTATAGATGCCAATGATGACTTGTCCATACAGGTGCATCCGGACAATGAGTTGGCTCAAAAGCGTCATAACTCCAAAGGAAAAACGGAGATGTGGTACATCATGCAGGCTGACCCGGGAGCTACCCTGATTAGCGGATTTAGTCAGGACCTGGACCGTGCATCTTATCAGAAGGCATTTGATGAAGGCAGACTCAACGAAATTTTGAACCGTGAAGAGGCACAAGCCGGAGATGTGTTTTTTTTACCCGCGGGCAGGGTGCATACCATCGGTAAGGGACTGTTGCTGGCGGAGATTCAGCAGACTTCTGATGTGACGTATCGCATTTATGATTTTGACCGCCGGGATGCCGAGGGCAATTTGCGCGAGTTGCACATAGAGGAGTCACTGGATGCCATTGACTACAAAAAGTACGACCAGTACAAAACGCCGTATAAGGATCAGGCGGACACTCGCGTAGACATAGTGTCTTGCGAGTATTTTACTACTAACAAGTTGACCCTGACAGGTGATTTTGAGCTGGATCATTCTGGCCTGGATTGTTTCAAAATCTACATATGTCTTGAAGGAAACGCAAAGCTGATCTATCCTGGAGGAGTTGAGAACTTGCAGATGGGGGAAGTGATACTGGTGCCTGCTGCTTTGGAAAAATATAAGTTTGAAACTTCTGGGGGCGTTACCATGTTGGAGTCATATATCCGCAAATAGTTGGCTATTCAAAACAAAAAAACCAAGTTTATTCACCTGGGGCTCATGGACTATCAAGAGGCCTGGGACTACCAGGAGGCTGTTTTTAAGAGATCAGTAGATCAGAAAATCGCCAACCGACAACTCCCGGAATCGGAGCAGAGATCGGTGGATAATTACCTTATTTTTTGTCAGCATCCGCATGTATTTACCCTCGGTAAAAGTGGCAAACCGGAGCATTTGTTACTGGATGAACACGGTTTGGACGAGAAAGAAGCCTCCTATTACAAGATTAACCGGGGTGGGGATATTACCTATCACGGCCCGGGTCAGATTGTGGGTTACCCCATATTGGATTTAGATAACTTTTTTACCGACATTCATAAATATCTGCGATACCTGGAGGAGGCCATCATTCTCACCCTGAAGGATTATGGAGTGGTGGGAGGAAGAATCCCCGGACTCACCGGTGTGTGGATAGATCATGAAGACGAAGCAAACACCCGAAAAATTTGTGCTCTTGGTGTAAAGTCCAGCCGTTGGGTGACTATGCACGGATTTGCCTTCAATGTGCATGCGGACTTGAACTATTTTGGCTACATCGTGCCGTGTGGTATTGACGATAAGGCGGTAACCTCCCTTGACAAAGAGCTTGGCTACAAACCTGAGATGGCCGAAGTGGAGCACAGACTCAAGGGACATTTGGTTGATTTATTTGAAATGGAACTGGAAGAATGAAAAAAGACATCCAATTTCCACAGATTGAAAAGGTATTCGTTTCTGTGGTCAGAGAAAAAGATGCAGAGCAATGGCGAGTGTATCTGCTCAACAGAAGCGATAAACACCTGGATACCGTGATGGTGACCAGCAAGGGCTATGGCATCAAAGGGGGCGAGGAGCAAAAAACCTCTGTTCTTCGCCACATGATTCCCAGGATAGAGTCTGGCGAATATGCCCTGATAGAGCCTATAGATGAGCAGGTCTTTCACCTGAACAACGAGTATTGGGTGAGTTTTTTTATCGATGGCCAGCTCTATGATAAGAAGTACATCTTTGTGCCCGAAACCATCATCAAAGAGAACCTCAGCTATATAGACGAACTACAGACAGAGGGCGTGTTGCATCAGTAAGCGCCGATATTTGGATTCATAGCTCCGTATTTTGTAATTTAAGTTCACCAATTTGTCGTTCTATGGATCAGCGCCTGAAGAATCTGTTGATACTCGATATCGAAACAGTAGCCAACTCAAAAGAATATCACAAGCTTAATACGGATCTCCAGAGGCTCTGGGAGAAAAAAGCTAACTTTCTCAGGAATGAGGAAGAGCTTACCGCCGAAGAACTTTATGAAAAACGGGCGGGAATTTATGCCGAGTTTGGTAAAGTGATCACTGTGGCATTTGGTATTTTCCATGAAGACCAGGGTGAGCTGAATATCAGGATTAAGTCCATATCTGGTCACGACGAGCGGCAGCTTCTTACGGAAGTAAAAAACTTTTTGGAAACAAAATTTGACCCAGAGTACTTACGTCTATGTGCACATAATGGAAAGGAGTTCGATTTTCCGTATCTTAGCCGCCGCATGCTGATCAATGGGATCAAGCTGCCCTACGTACTGGACAATGCCGGTAAGAAGCCATGGGAGGTCAATTTTTTGGACACCCTGGAAATGTGGAAGTTTGGTGATCGGAAAAATTTCACCTCTCTGGATCTGCTCACCACCATTTTTGACATCCCCTCAAGTAAAACAGACATAGACGGATCCATGGTGAATGAAGTATATTACACTAAAGAAAAAGGCCTGGAACGAATAGAAAAATACTGCCAGGGAGATGTGATAGCTACCGCACAATTATTTTTAAAAATGCATGCACTTCCCATAGTGGATCCCAAAAACATTACAATAGTTACATAAGCTCTATATGAGTAAGAAAAGAAAGAACAAAACAGAAAAACCCCAGCAGAAATCATCTAATGTAAAGCGCATAAAAGACCAGGTAAGAGGTGTATTTGCTCATCACATAGGTGAGCGTTTCAGCTACAGACAGCTAATCAAAGAGCTGGGTCTGCGTGATAAGAAGTCCAAAGAATCACTCAAAGACATCCTTTTCGGGATGGAATCCAAAGGCCAACTGGCCAAAGCACCCGACGGGCGCTTCATCAGTGCGTATGAGCCCGAAACCATAGAAGGTCGCGTGGATCATGTGAATGCCCGCTTTGCCTATATCATTAGTGACCAGTCAGAGGATGACATTTGGGTCAAAACCGACGATCTCAAGTTTGCCATTGACAAGGACATTGTAAAAGTCCAGATAACCAAACCCGGTAATGATGGATTCAGGCCAGAGGGTAAGGTGGTAGAGCTCGTTTCACGGGCCAAAGAAGAATTTGTGGGACGTATTGAGCTATCACCAAAGTTTGCCTTTGTGGTGCCAGATAGTAGAAACATCCATTTTGACGTGTTTGTGTACCCTGAGAAAATCATGAAGGCCAAACACAACGATAAGGTGATGGTGAAAATCACCCGATGGCATGACGCCAAAAATCGGAGCCCGATGGGTGAGGTGACGGCCGTATTGGGTGCTGCCGGTGAAAATGAAGCCGAAATTCACTCCATCATGGCGGAGTTTGGGTTGCCATTCAAATTTCCCGAGAGCATAGAAGATGCAGCAGCTAAAATCCCTACGGAGATTTCTGCTGAAGATCTCAAGGATCGCCGCGACTTTAGAAACATCACCACCTTTACTGTGGACCCGGAGGATGCCAAAGATTTTGATGATGCATTGTCGATTGAAAAACTGGACAATGGTGACTATGAGATAGGCATTCACATTGCCGATGTGTCTCACTATGTCACACCCAAATCGGCATTGGAGAAAGAAGCAGTACAGCGGGCTACGTCGGTCTATTTGGTGGACCGAACCATCCCTATGCTTCCAGAAAAGCTTTCCAATGGACTCTGTTCACTCCGACCTAATGAGGATAAGCTGACATTTTCAGCCTCATTCGTGATGGATACAGAGGGTAAAGTGAAGAAAAAATGGTTTGGACGTACCATTATCCATTCCAACAGAAGGTTTACCTATGAGGATGCCCAGATAGGGATAGAGACCGGAGAAGGAGACTATGCCACCGAGCTGCAACTGCTCAACAGCATTGCTCACAAACTAAGAGACAAGCGATTCAAGAATGGTGCTGTCAACTTCGAAACCACAGAGGTAAAATTCCAGCTGGACGAAAAAGGAAAGCCCCTGGCAGTAGTGCCAAAAGTGCGTAAGGATGCGCACAAAATGATCGAGGAATTCATGCTCCTGGCCAACAGAGAGGTGGCTACCTATATCTATAAGTGGGGCAAAGGGGAAAATGGGAAGTACACCTTTGTGTATAGAACCCACGACAACCCGGACCCGGAAAAGCTTGAAAACTTTTCCAAGTTTGCGGCCAAGTTTGGTCACAAAATGAATGTATCCGGAGACATCTCCCAAAGCCTTAATAAGCTCATGGATGAGATCACTGGCAAACCGGAGCAGAATGTGCTGGAGCAGTTGGCCATACGCTCCATGGCCAAAGCCAAGTATACCACAGAGCCTAAAGGTCATTTCGGCCTGGCCTTTGATCATTATACACACTTTACTTCTCCCATCCGCCGGTATCCTGATGTGATGGTGCACCGCTTGTTGTGGCACTATCTGCAAGGAGGAAAATCCGTGGAGGTAGAACCTGAAGAGAAAAAATGTGTTCACTCTTCCGAACGCGAGAAGAATGCTGCGGATGCTGAACGCGCCTCTATCAAATACAAGCAGGTGGAATTTATGCAGAGCATGCTGGGCGAGGATTTTGAAGGCATTGTTTCCGGAGTAACCGAATGGGGAATCTTCGTGGAAATAGTAGAGACCAAGTGCGAGGGCATGGTGAGGTTGGCCGATCTGGATGATGATTTCTATGAATTTGACGAGAAAAATTACCGCATCATTGGTAAGCGAAACAAACGGATCATCACACTCGGTGATAAGTTGATGGTGAAGGTCGTGAAAACTGATATCGATCGAAGGACCATCGATCTGGACCTGGTTCAGGAGGACTGATCCAGGCGCATTGCGCTGGTCAAACAGAGGAACACTCAGAGAACCGAAGCTTGCCATGCCTGACTTTGGTCAACAATCGTCTGTTTGTGGGAGTTTTGCTTTTATTTGCTACAGAAATATCACCTCATGAAATCAATCCCTGAACTTCAGGAACTTCTAGACAAAGGCATTGCCGGGTTAGACTTTGGCCATGAGCCAAGAAACCTTTACGAACCCATTTCATACATCATGTCTCTGGGGGGGAAGCGTATGCGTCCGCTTTTGACTTTGCTGGGTTACCAGCTGGGGAAAGGGGACTGTGAGCGAATCGTCAGACCAGCATTGGCTGTAGAGGTTTTTCACAACTTCACACTGATGCATGATGACATCATGGATGAAGCTCCCCTTCGGAGGGGTGAACCCACGGTGCACGAAAAATGGAACAATACAGTGGCGATCCTCAGCGGTGACACCATGCTGGTGAAAGCCTATGACTTGCTGCTGGAGCTGGATCCGGCGCTTTTGCCGGAGGCCTTGCGCTTGTTCAATCAATGCGCTGTGGAGGTGTGTGAGGGGCAGCAGATAGATATGAACTTTGAGTCTGAGGAGCGTGTGAGTGTGGAAGAATACATTGGCATGATCCGATTGAAAACGGCCGTGTTACTGGGTTTTAGTCTGGAGTACGGCGCCCTTATGGCTGGTATGCCCGTGGAGGTACGCAAGCAACTATATGATGTGGGCGTGAAGATGGGTATAGGCTTTCAGCTGATGGACGATCTGCTGGATGTATATGCCGACCAGGCCAAATTTGGCAAGCAGGTGGGGGGAGACATTATTTCTAATAAGAAAACGTTTCTTCTGATCAAGGCTCAGGAATTGGCGGTGGGTGATCAGAAAGCGCGGCTAAGCAACTGGCTGTCCATGAGGGAGTTTGATCCCGCAGAGAAGGTGACTGCTGTGACCAAAATCTATGATGAGTTGGGGATAAAGGCATTGACCACTCAGCTTATGAATCAGTATTTTGATGAATCTTTCACATTATTGGATAGTTTAGCCGCTGATGCCGAGGGAAAATCGCTTTTGCGAGGCTTTGCCGGGCAGCTGATGAAAAGAGAAAAATAAATGATTTCACTTACTACCCTTATTATCATAGTGACGGTGCTGGTTAGTCTGGCAGCTTTCAACAAAGCAGAGGTATTCCAAAAGTCGCTCATGAACCCTTATTTAGTGTTTCATAAAAAGGAATACTGGAGACTGATCGCTTCCGGCTTTATCCATGGAAGCTACATTCACCTCGGATTCAACATGTTCACTTTTTATTTTTTTGGAAGAGTTGTAGAGCAGGTTTTTGGCCAGGTGCTCGGAGGTAGCAGTACCATTGTTTTTGTGCTGTTTTATCTCTCCGCTATAGTGGTTTCCGACCTACCCGTGGCTTTCAAAAGAAAGAACGACATTCATTACAACAGCCTGGGAGCTTCCGGGGCAGTTTCGGCCATGGTTTTTGCCAGTATTCTTTACTATCCGCTGAATGACATCTGCCTTTATGGTATTTTTTGCCTTCCCGGATTTATTCTGGGGATTATATATGTCGTTTATTCTTACTACCAGGGGCGCAATATGAGTGATAATATCAACCACGAGGCGCACCTGTATGGAGCCATTTATGGAGCTATTTTTGGGATTGTGGTAAACCCTCACTCCGCCATAAGCTTCATAGATCAGATTAAAACCTATCGTATTTTTTAGCCCTGTTGACAAACCCCCGGTTGGCGCGGGCGTTATTCTTTTCCCAAAAATGAAAGCCGATGAATCAATCTTTTACCTTCGAATACCAAAGACTTACCTACGATGAGCTCACCCCGGCTGATCAGCAGTTGATAGATGCCGCTATGCAGGCCCTGGACGGGGCACACGCTCCTTACTCCCACTTTCAGGTGGGTAGTGCGGTATTGATGGCTGATGGTAGCGTGGTGACGGGTAATAACCAGGAGAATGCGGCCTATCCCTCCGGTCTGTGTGCCGAGCGAGTAGCCCTTTTTGCAGCCAAGTCACAGTCGAAGCAACCCATACAGGCGATTACAGTGGTGGCCAGAAATGCTCAAGGAGAAATGGCGGATGCCTTTTCATGTGGCAACTGTCGTCAGGTGATGCTGGAGTATGCAGGTCAGCAGCAGGAAGGTCTGAGAGTGATCATGGGAGACCGAACGGGTCATTTTATTGTTTTGGCTGATACAAGACAACTTTTACCCTTTTCTTTCGGGTCAGAAACGCTGGGTTAATTCCCGATGACCGAGACTTTTTGGTTACTCTTCCAAAACACTCTCTTTTCTTTGTCGTTTCTATTTAATTTGCGTCAAATTTTTCAATTGTATGGAAACTGTAAAGCGAGAATCACTGAATTTCATTGAGCAACTGATCGAGAATGATCTGAATAGCGGCAAGCACCAGGCGATTCAAACACGTTTCCCTCCGGAGCCCAATGGTTATTTGCATATTGGTCATGCCAAATCCATTTGTCTCAACTTTGGTCTGGCGGAAAAATTCAACGGAAAATGCAATCTGCGTTTTGATGACACCAATCCTGAAAAGGAAGATGTGGAGTATGTGGATTCTATCAAGAAAGACATCAAATGGCTGGGCTTTGAGTGGGATGGGGAGCATTATGCTTCGGACTACTTTGGCACCCTCTATGGCTTTGCTCAGGCGCTGATCAAAAAAGGAAGTGCCTATGTGGATGACCTGAGTCAGGAGGCCTTCAACGAAATAAAAGGAACACCGACAGTTCCCGGAAAGCATAGCCCATTTCGCGAACGAAGCGTGGAAGAAAACCTTCTCTTGTTTGAAGAGATGAAGGATGGAAAGTATAAAAATGGTGAGAAAGTCCTTCGTGCCAAAATTGACATGTCTTCTCCCAATATGCACATGCGTGATCCTATTTTATACAGGATCAGGCACACGGAGCATCATCGCACTGGCAATGAGTGGTGCATTTATCCTACTTATGACTTTGCCCATGGCCAGTCAGATAGTATTGAGCATGTGACACACTCACTTTGTACGCTGGAGTTTGAGGTGCACAGGCCACTGTATGAGTGGCTGATTAAGGAATTGGAAATTTTTCCATCTAAGCAGACGGAGTTTGCCAGGCTCAATCTGAGCTATACAGTAGTGAGTAAGAGAAAATTGCTGGAGTTGGTGGAAGGAAAATATGTGGCCGGCTGGGATGACCCCCGAATGCCTACAATATCAGGTATCAGAAGAAGAGGCTTTACACCTGAGGCTGTGAAGACTTTCATCAAAAAAGTGGGTGTGGCCCGCAGGGATGGTATTACCGATGTGGCGTTGCTAGAGCATGCCGTACGTGAGGACCTCAACAGAAGATGTAATCGGGTTTTTGGGATTCTTGATCCAGTGAAGTTGGTGATTACCAACTGGCCAGAGGATAAGGAAGAGGTGATGACCGCTGTGAATAATCCGGAGGATGAGGCTGCAGGAACCCGCGAAATGCTTTTCACAAGAGAACTGTACATAGACCGTGCAGACTTCATGGAAGACCCGCCAAGCCCGAAGAAATGGTACCGCCTGGGCCCGGACCGTGAGGTACGGCTTAAGTATGGCTACATCATCAAATGTACGGGTTTTGACAAAGGGGCCGATGGTGAGATCGCCACTATCTATGCCGAATATGACCCTGAAACCAGAAGTGGCCAGGACACCAGCGGAAAGAAAGTAAAGGGAACATTGGGATGGGTGTCTGTGAAGCATGCGGTGCATGCAGAGATCAGGCTTTATGACCGACTCTTTCATACAGAGAACCTAAATGATATCGAAGATGATTTTAAAAACCACCTAAATCCCAATTCACTGGAGATCAATGACAAGGTGGTTTTGGAAGGTTCTTTGAAGAACGCCAAGGTGGATGATCTGGTGCAGTTTGAGCGTGTTGGGTATTTCAGGGTGGATGAGGATAGCACAGCAGATAAGCTCGTTTTCAACCGTACCATTACACTGAGAGATAACTGGTAAGGGGATGGGTGGCGCCCTATGACCAATCAAAAATTACGGGCTGTCCATTTCTGAAGAACAACTGTCCATTTTTGATCACATCATCAATGGTATTAAACAAAAAAAAATCCTGCTCCGATACCTCGGGCAGGATTTTTTGATTGTATGAAGAGAGTATTATTTCTTCAGTTTAAGGGTCATAGAGATAGCGAATACGTCATCCTCGCCATCCTCGTCCATGTCCTCTTCGTACTCTTCAGCATAGAAAAGCTCCATTTTGCTGGATGTTAGAGACTTCACAGTGATCACGTCGGTTTCTGTTCCACTAGTCAAAGACAACTTTTTGTTGTCAGCGCTAAGGCTCCAGGTTCCGCTTTCGTTACCTTCTGAAGAGGTCACGGTAAACTTGGAATCTTTGGTAAAAGTCCACTTCATTCCATCAAATTCATTCATTTCTTCGATGAACTCCTCTTCGAATGCTTCAGCTTCGGCTTGAGTAAGGTCGAAAGCTTCAATAATGTAATCGATAAAGTCCACCTCGTTAATGGTGATTGAAATGTCTACAGACTCATAAGCCCACACTCCTACCAGCGGAGATTCAGGTTCATTGTCATCATCATCATCCTTACAGGACGTAAACACGAGCGATCCACTGACCATCAGCAGAAGTGCTCCCAGGTTAAACCATTTTTTCATTTGTTCTATTAATTTGAGTTTTTGACCTTCAGGTGAAGGCCGCATTGGTCTGGCAAACCAAATGCCAGAATCAGTACAAAAGACCCGGTTCAGAACAAATAGAGGGCGAAAAATATCTGAGTGGCATTAGGTTTACACGATCGGCAATTCCTCAAAAATTGCGGTAATACACCCGCATCTTGTTGATCACCTGGTCGTAGATGGGGGCAGTGAATTCTTCAAACATCCATTGTGGGTTAGGAATTGGGAGCTCTATCTTATTGACCAATGCCTTGTCTTCATCAGTGAGGGCTCGTTCGTCACCATTGAAGCTAGCCCATCGCACAGCCCATGTGTATTCACTTGGAAACTTCTCCTGGCTGATGACTTTATTGAGGTCATTGTCAAGTATTTTAAAGTCCAGCAAGCCTGTTCCAGTGATGGCTTTCTCATGCACGGTCACGGTCGCTTTCACGGTGCCATAGACTGGAGCCCTGCCCTCATCGCTCAGCAGTACACTATCTCGGCTCACCTCACGGGTGACTTTGTTGCTAAATACATTTCCCAGAGCAAACTGATCAAACTCCATGCGAATGATGTGGTCTACAAACTCCAGCTGCTGAGCCTGGGCCTCATCGGGGGTATAAAACCTGACGTATTCGCTGATTACATGATTGTGCAGGTACTCGTTGATTTTGTTCACAAAAAACTCATGCCGAATGGTGAACATCCGGGCAGGAGTAGGGATCGGCTCTACCACCACCTTGAGGGTGGCGTGGTACAGGGCTTCCTGCAGCTTATCCTCTACATCTTTATACCTCGGCACAAAATACTGCACGCTCGAGAAGTGCTGGTGGGCCTCAATGGCCTTCTGACGGTTTTGCTTTTGGTTCAGGGCAGCCATACCCAACTGATAGCGTGCTTCTGCAGCGTTTCTTTTGGCAGTGGCTAGCTCTGTATCATATTTCACGGGGTTTGGTACCACCTCCCTACAGCCCGGGCACCGCAGGATTTCATCGTAGAGATAATTGATGCTTTGGTAATTGCTCACTACTGGCTCCCATTTAAGCTGATCCATGGAGAGCTTTGCGCGCTCTACATTGCTGAGGTGAGACTCTACCGCATATTTATAGGCTTTGGCCAATGTAGACGCAGCTTTCTTGTGGTCATCATTTCCGCGCAGGCGGTGTATCGCCTGTGCCACAGCTTTGTCATAGTCACCCTTTTGAAGTGCTTTTTTGCCACTTGAGCAGGCGCTGATCAAGAGAATAAAAAGAGAAATGATGAGGAGATTGTAGAAAGTTTTCATGTACTGCTGATTTGGGACTAAAGATAGGGATACCAGAAATAATGCCAACCAAAGATGATGAGACTTATTAAAGTCCTGTTTAATGTGGTAAAAATTTAATATTTTGAAGAATAATTAACCTAAAGCCGTACTAAAATGCCATTATTAGCTAAAGATTTCGTCCCCGAAAAGAGCAAAGGGGGCATGTTCAAGTCAGGTCGTATTCAGAGTTTTCAGGAAGTACTGGAGGCTGCCAACATCTGGATCAAGGAGAATCCGGCCATTGATGTACTGAACGTGGAAACAGTGGTCCTCCCCAATATCCATGAAAGCGATGAGGAGGGAAGTATGGATACGGAGCTTTGGACCGGCGGAGAATCCAGCTCGCACTGGTATCAGCTGCTTAGGGTTTGGTACCGACAGGATTAAGATCCCAATCTGATTTAGCCTTCATTTCTGAGTACTTCCAGAGGGCTTTGACTGATCACATCTCTACTATTGAGAAGGCCGATAATTACCGTAAGAAATGTAATGGTGAGCCCCACATAGATCATTTGTGAGAAGTCGGGAATGAAGGTGAATTCAAATACAAATTTGCCTAGCAGAGTGGTGGTAAGGATGGCAATCAGAATGCCGGAGAGTGCTCCAAGTCCGCCCAGGAAGAAGTACTCTGCAAAGATGATCTTCCAGAGCTTGCGACTGGAGGCGCCAATGGTTCTCAGAAGTACGTTTTCGCGCATGCGCTGAAAGCGGCTGAGCACTATGGAGCTGATGAGCATAATAATGCCTGTGCCAATACTAAAGAAAGCCATAAACCGAATTACAAAAGCGATTTTCCCCAAAATTTCCTCCAGCGTTTTGAGAATCAGTTCCAGATCGATGATGGAAATATTGGGGTAACTCCTCACCACAGCCTGCTGGTATCGCGCGGAGAGCTGATTGTTATCTATCCGGGTGATGAGCACATGAAACTGCGGAGCCTTCTCCAGGACCCCCGCCGGGAAAAGTACCAGAAAATTGGTTTGCACGCGTCGCCAGTCTACCTCCCGAAAGCTACCTACATAGGTTTTAAGCAAGGCACCCTGTACGTTGAAAATCATCTCATCCCCAATTTTTAATTCCAGGTTCTCTGCATAGCCGCTCGATACCGACACAAAAATGCTGTCTGAGGGGTTGGTTACTTTTCCTATCCATTTGCCTTCTTTCAGGGTTTCTGATTCGATCAGGCTGTCCCGATAAGTCACTCTGTACTCCCTGTTGTAGGCCCAGTCAGGGGTGGTGATGGTGGTGTCTCGCTCAGCTTCATTTTTCGAGATTCCATTGAGCTCTACCAGGCGCATGGTTACAATGGGGACTTCCTGCATCACAGGCAGGTCATAGTCTAGCGTAAGCTGGCGCACTTCTTCCTTTTGTGGTGTCTGGATATCAAAAAGGATCGTATTTGGCCGGTCTTCTGCCCCGGCAATAGAGACCCTGTCAACCAGCAAACTTTGCATGAAGAGAAGAGTGGCAATGAATGCAGTACCCAGCCCCAAGGTGGTAATGAGCAATGAAGTCTGATTATGTGGGCGATAGAGGTTAGAAAGCCCCTGCCGCCAGACATAGGGAATACTATTGGGTAGCAATTTTTTGATCCCAAAAGCCAGTCCCTTTCCGATGAGTCCCAGGATGATGATGGTAAGGAGTAAACCAAAAGTAAAAATAGCAGCATCCTGCAGGGATCCTATTTGTAGGTAGATCAGCGCCATCAGAAACACCAGAATGCTGAAGCCAACAGTGATTTGCAGCCAGTCCAACTGAAACTTGGTGGGTTCAGAGTCTGACCGGATGGCTTGCAGTGGACTAACCTTGCGCAGGGAGACCAGCGAGATCAAGGCAAAAAGAATAGAGACCACCACACCAATTCCCACGCCGCTCAGCACGGAGAGCCAGGAAAGCTGTGGGGTGAGTTCCACAGGTATAAAATCTTTGACCAGTACGGGCAGGTACAAGTGCATGCCCACGCCTAAAAGCGCCCCAATGATGGAGCCGATCAGCCCGAAGAAGCCCACCTGAATCAGAAAAATAGAAATGGCCTGACTCGATTTCATTCCCAGGCACCGGAGGGTAGCTACAATGCCGGTTTTTTCTTTGGTATACACGTAAATGGAGCTCGCCACGCCTATGCAGCCAAGTAGCAGGGCCGTGAAGGCCACCAACTCCAGAAAATTGGAGAGGTCCTTAAACGCACGACCAGTTTCTTCCTTTCGCTCTTCTATGTCATCTACCCGAAAGCCCTTTTTATCGACCAGGGTCACCAGCTGTGACCACTTACCGGTGGTATCCACCTGAGGGTGAAACTGGAAGTACTGCAGGTAGTTGACCCGGCTGCCTTTTTGAAGCAGGTCTGTTTGATCCAGGTGGTTATAAGGGACGTATACTACTGGAGCTGCTGTGGCCCCAATTTCTGTTTGGCCGGGAATTTTCTGTAGCCGGCCGATGATTTCAAACTGCTGCTGACCGACCTTCACAAAGTCCCCAATTTCCACATTGTATTGGATCATGAGCTTTTCATCTACCAGCGCATACTCCCCCTGCTGAAATTTTCTGGAGGCAGCCGCCGGGATGGTTTCTATTTCTCCATAGTATGGGTATTTTCCTGCCAAAGCCCGCACTTGTGCAAGCCTGGTGCCATCGGTACTGGGAAAGTACACCATGGAGGCGAAGTATACCTCACGGGACATTTCAGGGGCCAGCTCATAGAGCGCCAGCATGAGGCTGTCAGGCAGAGGCTCGCTGCCTTTGATCTCTATATCTGCACCAATCAGCGTTTTCGCCTGATTATTGATTTCTTGCAGCAGGTTTTCTCTGAATGAAGTAATACCCACGAGCGCCGCTATACCCAGAGAAATGGCCAGAACGAAAAGCAAAAGTTTGCCCTTACTCTTGCGACTGTCACGCCAGGCCATTTTCAGTGGCCAGATCATGGAATATTTTGTTCCGCTAACTCTTATTTTATGATCCATGAATGTCTATTGGTGAAGTCATTTGAATGTTATTCATCATCAGATCAACTTTCCGCCTTTGAGTTTGATAATGCTGTCTGTCTTTTGGGCCAGGTCCGGATCGTGGGTGACGATGACCAGCGTAGTACCCTGCTCACGGTTAAGTTCGAAAAGTAGGGATTCTATCGAGTGGCTCGTTTCTTCGTCCAGATTTCCGGTGGGCTCATCGGCAAACAATATTTTCGGCCTGTTGGAAAAGGCCCGGGCAATGGCTACACGCTGCTGCTCCCCACCTGATAGCTGGCTTGGATAGTGATCGAGCCGATCACTGAGGCCCACCCTGTTTAAAAGTTCTTTGGAGGCACTGGTTATGTTTTTTTCGCCCCTCAGCTCCAGTGGTACCATTACATTTTCCAGAGCCGTGAGGGTGGGTATCAGCTGGAAGTTTTGGAAAATAAAACCAACCTGTTGATTTCTAAGCTGAGCCAGTTCGTCTTCAGAAAGCTGATTCAGCAATACCTGATTGATCAGTATTCGACCTTCGGTAGCGCGATCTAAGCCCGCACAAAGACCAAGAAGGGTTGTTTTTCCACTGCCGGAAGGCCCGACGATTGACATGCTTTGGCCTTCTGCTATCGTGAAGTTGATGTTATCCAGAACTTTAATTTGGCGGTGGCCACTTTGAAAGGTTTTGGTGAGCGATTCTACCTGAAGTATTGTTGACATTTATGCAGTTTAATTCATAAAAACGAATTGGCTTCCATCATGTTTATTAAATTCGGAGCTTGCTGTGGGGATATTAAATATTTTCGGCAGATCAGACCAGAGGTTTTGTAGGCATGAAAGGAAAAATATTATGTACGCTGAGTATAATTGGTTGGCTGATGAGCGGATGCGGTAGTCAGAATAAACCCGCTACCAATGAGGGGGCTTCTGCAGTAGGAAATCAATCTGCTGATGCCAAAGTGGATCAAAAAGAAGTTCCGGTTATTTTATTTTTTGGTAACAGTATTACTGCAGGGTATCAACTGGATGTGGAGGATGCCTTTCCGGCACTCATTCAGGATCGGCTGGATTCATTAGGATATCAGTTTAAGGTGATCAACGCCGGACTTAGTGGCGAAACGACATCCGGAGGGCTCAATAGGATCGATTGGGTGCTGCAAACCATTCCGGATGTATTTGTGCTGGAACTTGGTGCAAATGATGGTCTGCGAGGACTCGATCTGGAGGAGACCAAAAAGAATCTACTACTGATTATAGACAAGGTAAAACAGGCCAATCCGGAGGTGAAAATCCTTCTGGCGGGCATGCGCGTGCCTCCTAACCTGGGAAAGGACTATACCACCAGGTTTAGTGGAATATTTCCTGCGGTAGCCTCAGAAACGGGAGCTTCTTTACTTCCCTTTATTTTGGACGGGGTGGCTGGCAATCCGGAGCTTAATTTGCCGGATGGGATTCACCCCACCGAGGAAGGGCATAAGATATTGGCGGAAAACGTCTGGCGGGTGCTCAGGCCAATCCTTGAAGAATTTCAGACCTTATGAGTGTATTAGAACGTTTTTTTCAGGATGCAGCCAATTTTATCTGGGGTACGCCCCTGTTGATTTTATTATTGGGTGGCGGGGTGTTTTTTATGTTCTACTCCCGCTTCTTACCGTTCAGGTATTTCGGACATGCCATCAATGTACTCAGGGGCAAATATGACGACCCGTCGGATCCCGGAGATATCAATCACTTTCAGGCCCTGTCGGGAGCTCTCGCTGCTACCATCGGCATGGGCAATATCTCAGGAGTGGCAGTGGCCATTGCCATGGGTGGTCCCGGGGCCATCTTTTGGATGTGGGTAAGCGCTTTCTTCGGAATGGCCACCAAGTTTTTCACCTGCACCCTGTCAGTGATGTACCGGGGCAAAGATTCTGCGGGAAATCTTCAGGGTGGACCGATGTATTATATCCGCGAAGGATTGGGCAAAAAGTGGATGCCTCTGGCAAGTTTTTTTGCCGTGGTTGGCTTTTTTGGAGCCACACCCATCTTTCAGGCCAACCAGATTGTGCAGGCTACCAAGGACATCTTATTTGTGCCGAATGGGATTGCACTGGACAACATTTATCTGGACCTGGGTTTGGGTGTGTTTATTGCCATTTTGGTGGGGCTGGTGATTTTTGGTGGGATTACCAGGATTGGCAGTGTAGCCGGCAAACTGGTGCCTTCTATGGTTCTTTTGTACGTGGCCAGCGTGATCATCATCCTGATCGTCAATTATGGAGAAGTGTGGAGTTCATTGGGGTTGATCTTTACCGATGCTTTTACCGCCAACTCCGTATTGGGAGGAGCTGTGGGAGCGCTCATTATCACCGGAGCTCGTCGTGCGGCTTTTTCCAACGAGGCGGGTATCGGTACTGCTCCCATGATGCATGGGGCGGCCAAAACCAAAGAACCCGTACGGGAGGGCCTTGTGGCCATGCTTGGGCCAGCTATTGATACCCTGGTGATATGTACCATGACGGGGCTATGCATACTGGTGACCGGCGCCTGGAAGTCTGGAGACCTCAACGGGATATCACTCACTGCCAAAGCCTTTGGGGACAGCCTGCCAGGAGTGGGCCCCTATATTCTGGCACTGTGTGTCCTGATTTTTGCTTTTACCACGCTCTTTGGCTTTGCGTACTATGGGCAAAAATGTTTGTCATTTCTGATTGGAGCGCGATATGCTTCCCTGTTTAATTACTGGTATGTTTTTTTGATTTTGGTGGGGTCTGTGGCTACCCTTCAGGGGGTTGTGGCTTTTATCGATGTGGCCTATGGGTTGATGGCATTCCCGACTATGATAGGAGCTATTGTGTTAGCACCAAAAGCACTGAAAGCGGCTAAGGTTTATTTTTCAGGTGTGAAGACTTCTGAATAGCTAATGAGAGATTACTTCATCAAAAAACCGCCAATTGACATGTATGAGCATCCGGGTCATCGTGGATTATTCACTGCTCGACGAATAAGGGAGCTAAGTTTGTTTCTCTGCCTGATCTTTACTTTATATTTGCCACCCTATATGGAAATGCTATGAGAATTATCATTGCTGGTGCCGGGGATTTGGGGTTTCACCTTGCCAGACTTCTGGCGTATGAGGAACAAGACATCATACTCATAGATCAGGATAACGCTGTTCTGGAGCATGCCTCCAATCATCTGGATGTGCACACGATTCGAGGCAGCAGTACATCAATAAGTATACTGGAAGAGGCCAATGTGTCCAAGGCTGACCTGTTGATCGCGGTGACTTCCATAGAAGAGACCAACCTGACCACAGCCATTATTGGTAAGGCTCTTGGAGCCAAGCGTACTGTGGCGCGCATCTCCAATATCGAGTTTTTGCATCAGCGTGAAAAGCTGGACCTAAAGACCATTGGAATCGACGAAATTATCTCCCCCGAATCGCTGGCAGCCAAGGAGATTAAAAGGTTGCTTAAGCAATCGGCCCTTACCGACACCTTCGAGTTTGAGAAGGGAATGCTCTCCCTCATCGGAATCACAGTAGATGAGAAGTCCGAACTCCTGGACAAGACCCTTACCGAAACAGCCTACCTCAATCCTGATCATAATTTCACTACGGTGGCAATTTTGAGAGAAAATCAGACCATCATACCGCACGGCGAAAATAAATTTCAGATCAATGATCACGCTTATTTCATTACCGAGCCCAGTGGTACAGACCGGGTGATGGCGCTGGCCGGAAAAGAGCAGATCGAGATCAAAAACATTATGATTTTGGGAGGCAGTAAAGTAGGAATCAATACCGCCAAACAACTCAGTAAAAAATACAACATCAAGCTGATAGAGCAGGATAAGGAAAAGTGCTTCAACCTGGCTGATGAGCTGCCCGATACCATGATCATCAATGGCGATGGTCGGGATATTGATTTGCTTAAGGAAGAAGGGATTGACCGGATGGATGCCGTGATAGCGGTGACTGGAAACTCCGAAACCAACATCATCTCCTGCCTGGTGGCAAAAAACAATGGGGTAGCCAAGACCATTGCAGCAGTGGAAAACATGGACTATATCCATCTCTCTCAAAATATTGGCGTGGACACCCTGATCAACAAGAAACTCATTGCTGCGAATTTCATTTTCAGGTATATCAGAAAGGGCCAGGTGATCAACCTGACGAGTATTCACGGGGTGGATGCCGAAATTCTGGAGTTTGAAGTACAGCCAAATTCCAAAATACTGGAACATGAGCTTCGAAACATTGACTTTCCGAAAACGGCCATTATTGGTGGCGTAATCAGAAAAGGAATAGGACATACGGTTCGCGGAAGTTTTCACTTTCAGCCTAAAGATCGGGTGGTGGTATTGTCCAGGTCCGAGTGTATTCATACTGTAGAGGGATTCTTCAAATAGCATGCTTTTCAACTACCGGGTCATCATCAACATTTTAGGCACTTTACTGATGCTGAATGGGATGTTTATGCTCTCCTGTATCCCGTTTAGTCTCTATTACAAGGAGGGCGATCTTTTTTCTATCATCCTTTCCGCTACCATCACGGCATCTTTTGGTTTTTTGATGTGGTTTTTCACCAAAAACAGCAAAAACAAAGAGTTGAGAAAGCGGGATGGGTATCTGGTGGTGACCTTTGGATGGCTCATTATGTCTTTCTTTGGGTCTCTACCCTATATCCTCAGTGGTTCTATTCCCAACCTGACTGACGCGTTTTTTGAAACCCTGAGTGGGTTTTCGACTACTGGTGCGACCATTCTTACTGACATAGAAGCGGTACACAAGGGGATTCTGTTTTGGAGGAGCCTTACTCAATGGATTGGGGGAATGGGGATTATCGTACTTACGGTGGCCATCCTGCCCATTTTGGGCATTGGGGGTATGCAGCTCTTTGTGGCGGAGGCTCCGGGGATTTCTCCTGATAAGCTGCAGCCGAGAATCAAAGAAACGGCCAAGCGACTCTGGTTTATCTACCTGGGGCTGACCCTTACCGAAACGGTGCTGTTGTGGGTGGGTGGAATGACTTTTTATGACGCCATCAACCACGGACTGACCACCATGGCTACGGGTGGCTTTTCTACCAAAAATGCCAGCATCGCTTATTATGCGTCTCCTTATATTCAGTATGTGATCATATTGTTCATGTTTCTGGCCGGCACCAACTTCACCATGACGTACCTGGTTTTACACAAGAAATTCCGGAAGGTATTTCAAAACGAAGAGTTCAGGTTTTATTCAGGTTTTTGCTTAGTGGCCGGGCTGGTCATTGGTATTGTGATTTTCAGCCAGGGGCATGATACGTTTGAAAAATCAATTCGGGATTCACTGTTTCAGGTGGTGTCCATTATTACGACCACCGGATTTATCACAGCCGATTACACTTCATGGACTCCCTTCATAACTATTCTGTTTGTGGTGATGATGTTTTTCGGAGCTTCAGCGGGCTCTACAGCCGGTGGTGTGAAAATTGTCCGACATATTATTCTCGTTAAAAATAGTCTGATGGAGCTGAAACGCCAGCTACATCCCAATGCGGTCATCCCTATTCGACTCAATGGCAAGGCGGTATCGCGGGAGATCACTTATAACATTCTGGCATTTATCATGATCTACATTTCCATTTTTGCCCTTGGCTCTGTGGTTATGGGTATGTTGGGTGCAGATTTCAATACCGCCATAGGCTCGGTAGCCACATGCCTTGGAAATATTGGCCCGGGTATTGGTGATGTGGGCCCGGTTGATAACTTTGCTTCTATCTCTGCACCTGGTAAGTGGGTGCTGGCTTTTTTGATGCTTTTAGGCAGGTTGGAACTCTTTACCGTTCTAATGCTGTTCACTCCTTATTTTTGGAAAACAAATTAATCCATGGAATTCATCCTTAATTTTCTCATCTGGAGCTCAGACCCTGATATTTTTGTCATTCCCATTCTCGATCACCCTGTGCGCTGGTATGGGTTGCTCTTTGCGGGAGGATTTATCGTCTCTCAGCAGATCATGTTTTGGCTTTTCAAGCAGGAAGGCAGGCCTGAAAAGGATGTAGAAAAGCTGACCGTCTATATGGTGGTAGCAGTGGTGGTAGGTGCCAGGCTTGGGCATTGTTTGTTTTACAATCCGGGATTCTACCTGTCTAACCCTATTGAGATTTTGAAAATTTGGGAGGGTGGTCTGGCCAGTCATGGTGGTGCGCTCGGCATTATTCTGGCTATTTTCCTCTTTTCAAAAAAATACCCCCAATATCCCATGCTGTGGATGCTGGATAGGCTGGTGATAGTGGTGGCCATCACCGGAGCAATGATCCGCACGGGTAATTTTTTCAACTCAGAGATGGAGGGAAAAATGACCAATGCCAACTATGGTGTGGTCTATGCAAGGTTTACCGAGGACGTGCTGCGATATGACGATCGAAAGGTGGAGGATGTGATTTTCCTGAAAGGTGGTGAAAGGGTGAGCAATACCCCCGGGATACACCCCATCACGGCTAAAATAATTTACCAGCGCGGAGTGGAGCTTACAGCCCAGGACAAGGTGTTTTTCGAAAACCAGCTGAGAAGTGCCCTGCTGAGGTATGACGATGTGGTGGAGCACATTGATTTTGGAAAGGATGAGCCACTGGCCTTTAAGTTTTACCAGGAAGATAACCGTTCGGTAGCTGAAATTTATGGACTGGGTGTATCCAGGCACGCTGCTCAGCTCTATGAGGCGGGGTATTGTATTTTACTGATGCTGCTATTTTTCTGGCTCTGGAAAGAGAAGCGATTTATCCTGCCACAGGGGTTCAGCTTCGCCTTGTTTATGACCCTGCTATGGTCATTGAGGTTTGTGGATGAGTTCTTCAAACTCAACCAGGAGGCATTTGAGGAGGGAATGGTCCTAAACATGGGGCAATTGCTCAGTATTCCGCTTGTACTTTCGGGGATAGGCATGATGATTTACTTCCACATGAAAGGCAGCAAGACCATGAGCGGTGATGATCGCAAAATAGGCTAGAGACGTTCTACCTGAATGTCTGTATTGACAATACGGGATAGCTCTTTGAGTTTTCCAGCCTCGAAGAGGGCAGGAATTTTCTGAAGGGGAGTGCCTACTGGCACCTCGTAGTTCACATAGTCCTGGAACAGGATGCCACCTCGCTCTGAGCGATTGTAGGCCTTTCTAAATCGGACCCCACCACCGTCTGTTTCGTAGTTATAGGCCAGGAAGTCCAGCAGGTGGGTTTTTTCATGAAACCAGTAGCGGTATTCATCCTTAAAGTCCTCACCTCCACCACTGGGGCGGAAGGTAACTTTCAGCACGTCGTAGGTTTCTCCAAGAACCTTTTGAGTGCCTTCGTAGGATTTGATCACAGCAGGGTCATTGAGCAGGTAAGGCAATTGCACAAAATAGAGCACAGAATTCACCGAACTGGTGTACTTCACCTGCATGGTGTCCGGCACGGAGATCAACTCGCCATTCACCGTACGAGCGAAGTCCGTACTATTGATCAGGACATCCTCAACCCAACTCGAATCTTCTTTGAATGACCGGGTATATTCGTAGCTGTCTTCACTTCTGCTGACGCTGTACGACTTGTCACGGAAAGTGAATGAAACACGACTATTGGCAAGACGACCCTGGCCATGGGCCTTGACGGCCTGTGATACCACATTATTCGCCTTATCCGGCTCTCTGTTGGTGCAGCTCACCACAAGTCCGATGAGCGCAACACATACGGTAATTTTTCGCATGTGTTACCATACGCATAGAACTCCGGGCTGTTGTCATTTTTCGGCGAAGTGTATGGGCCGGGACATTGAAAGGTCAGCCGAATCAAAGTTTCTTGATAACCTCCTCTTCTGTCAGCCCTTCGGCAATTTGGATATTGATACCATCAGAAAGCCCCGTTTTGACCTGGCGCCGCTCAAACTGTTGTTCGCCGGTACGGACTTCTACAAAGATATCGTCACCTTCGAAAATGAGATTGCTCTCTTTGATGGCGAGCACATCACTGGCCTTTTGTAGGATGATGTCTGCTGTAGCACTATATCCTGCCCGGAGAAAGTATTCCTCCTTGAGATCTACTGCTGCCTTGATGTCAAACTTAATGGCTCCCTCGTCGCTTTCCCCTTTTGGGGAAATAAACTCCAGTTTGGCGTTGAAAATGACCCCTTCTATGGCCCCCACCGAAAGTGAAAGATCCATACCCACATTAATTTTCCCCACTTCAGATTCGTCTACTTTTCCCTCAAAAATCATCTCGCTCATATCTGCTACGGAGGCTATGCTCGTACCTTCATTGAAGGTGTTGGATTCTATGATGAAGGTTCCTTCTTTCACCGGGATGTCCAGGATCATGCCATTCACCGTAGAGCGCACCAGATTGGAGACGTTGCCGGTCTTTTGTGACGAGCCTTCCTTGATCAGTTCCAGGTTGTTTTCTGCGGCTTCTACTTCTTGTTTTCTCAGATTAAAGTCCAGAAGAAACTGATTGTAATCAAACTCTGAGATTACTTTTTCGTCAAAAAGTTCTTTTTGCCTTTTGAGTTCTTTTTCGGAATTATCAAAGTTGATTTTGGCGGTTTGCAATTGCGCCTGAGCATTGTTGAGCGCTACCACATTGGGGATGATTTTGATCTTGGCCACCAGATCTCCAATTTTCACCTGGGCTCCTTCCTCCAGGTAGAGCTTTTCCACTACCCCTGAGACCTGTGATTTCAGGGCCACCTCTTTTCGGGGCACGATGGAACCCGTGGCAATGGTCTTTTTGATGATGTCAGTTTTGAAAGGGGTGTCAGTTTCGTAGATAATCGGTGGTTCCTCTGATTTTTGATAGAGAAAATATCCTGTGCCCACGAATAGCCCTAGTATGATGACGATGGTAAGTCCAATGAAAAAACGTTTCATTTCTGTTGATAAGTTTGGTTAGTGTCTATTCAAAAAAAATTATTCATCCCGCAAGGCAATGACGGGATCTACCCGGGCAGCTTTGATGCCCGGTATCAGACCGGCAATGACCCCTGAAATCAGCAAAACGGAGATGGCTGAAAAAGCTGCCTTGAAGTCTATCTCCGGATTCACAAAAAACTCACTTTGCATGCCAAATTCTGCCATGGCATAGGCAATGCCTTCTACCAGCACTACACCGAAGACCAGGCCCAGATAACCAGAAACTCCAGAGATGACCAGTGCCTCCTGCACGATCATGCTGATGATGGACCATGGTTTGGCACCTATCGATTTTCTAATGCCTATTTCCTTGGTGCGTTCTTTCACGATGATGAGCATGATATTGCCCACGCCGATCATACCAGCCAGTATGGTGCCTATAGCCACCAGCCAGCTAAAGGCGGCTATTCCGGTAAAAAGCCCCTGCATTTGTCTGAACTCTTCTTCCACATTGAAGCTTCCTAGCGCCTGGCGATCGTTTGGGGCTATTTTATGACGTTTTCGAAGCTCGGCTTTGATAATCTCCTCCGCTTCCAGCCCTGAAATACCATCCGCAGGGATGCATCCAAACCACCCAATGCTCTCGCCCATATTGAAGGTTTGCTGGGCAGTGGTACCTGGGATGTGAATAATCTGAATGTCATTTCTGGCATCCTCGCCCGTAGCGCGGGAGTCAAAAATCCCAACCACCTTGAAGGGTACGCCATTGATCTTAATGTGTTCACCGAGTGCCCTGCGTTCCTGAAAGAGATCATCCTTCACCCGACGCCCGAGCACAGCGATTTTTCTTTTTTGCTCAATGTCAAATTTGTTGATAAACCTTCCTTCAGTGATCCAAAGAGGCTGAATATCGAGGTATTGCGGGTAGTCTCCCATGATCGAATAGGAGACGTCACGGTTGTCATAACTGATGGTGACCTGACCACCACTCCATCGGGAGTTCAGAGGAATCCTCGGTGAGACTGTGTGGAGCCCTTTAATATTT
This sequence comes from Marinoscillum sp. 108, assembly GCF_902506655.1. NCBI lineage: Bacteria > Pseudomonadati > Bacteroidota > Cytophagia > Cytophagales > Reichenbachiellaceae > Marinoscillum > Marinoscillum sp. 108. The sequence continues at coordinate 190,217 of NZ_LR734819.1, forward strand.
TGCAGTGCCTTAAAATCATCGTTGGTGAGGTCAATGGATCGGCCTGCCTGAAATCCCGCATATGGCACCGAGGTAACTTCCGTCCATACAAACACGGCGTTTTTGGCAATGTCGAAATTTTGCATCACACCGTTCTGCAGTCCGTTACCTGCTCCCAGCAGCAGTACCAGCATGAAGATACCCCAAAAAACACCAAAAGAAGTGAGCGCCGTACGGAGCTTGTGCTTCATAATGGTTTGCCATATTTCTTCCCATTTATCCTGATCAAACATCTTATTCGTCTTTTAGGGCGTCTACGGGTTTAATGTGTGCAGCTCTGAGCGCCGGGAAGAGGCCGGCCAGGGCCCCTGAGACCACTAAAATGATCAGAGAGGTAATGGCTGCACGAAAATTGACCTCCGGGCGGGTGAAAAAATCCAAATCCGCACCCATAGCTTCCAGAGCATAGTTCACGGATTCCAAAAGCACCACCCCCATGAACAATCCAAAATACCCAGCCACGGCAGTGATAAAGATGGACTCCTGAAGGATGAGCCCCACAATGGAGTTAGGTGTAGCACCCATGGCTTTGCGAATTCCGATTTCTTTGGTGCGTTCTTTCACTACGATAATCATGATATTGCTCACCCCCACAATGCCAGCTGTGAGCGTGCCTATACCCACGAGCCAGATGAAGGCTTTAATTCCGTTAAAGAGATTCTGAACCTGCCGAAAATTCTCTTCCTGATTGTGAACCCAAAAAGCCTGATCGTCATCCGGGTGGATGCTTTGCCTTATTTTGAGGAGCTCCAGGATGTCTCCTTCCAGCTGCTTGCCCATGGTGCCCGGTGCGGTAGTCACAGCGAAAAGCGACACTGACTTGTCTGGGTTGAAAATTTGCTGGTAAGTAGAAAACGGCACGTAGATTCTCTGGGCCTGATCCATTCCGTTGGAAGCTTCAAACTTGAAAACACCAACTACCCGAAACATACTGCCTTTGATATCCAGGTATTCACCCACAGGGTCTACCCCTTCCGGGAAAATGGACTCAGCGACCCGGTTGCCGATGTAGCAAACCTTCCTTTTTTCCCTGTCATCCAGCAAATTGAGGGATCGGCCAGACTGTATTTTCATGGTCACCTTGATGTCAAAATAGTCTGATTTGGTGCCATACACCCCAAAGGCACTCCCACGGTTTTTATACTTCACGATGTAGTTGCCCATGAGCCAGTTTTCGGGAGACATAAACTCTATGCCGGACACCTCCGTGAAGACGGATTCCAGATCTTCTTCCTGAAAGGGGTGCTGTCTGCCTGCTGGCATCCCTTCGTAAGAGATGGACGTGCGGGCAGGGATCACCCAGATACTATTGATGGCATCCAGGAGCATACTCTGCTGCACTCCGTTTTGCAGGCCCTGTCCTGCTCCAAGGAGAAGAATCAACATGAGGATACCCCAAAACACCCCAAAGGCCGTAGCAAACGTACGCACCTTGTTTTTGGTGATGGTTTGAAAGATCTCCTGCCATTTATCCAGATCAAACATGGCTCATGTCGTGGTTTTCGCTCAGAATTGTTCCGTCTTTGATCATGATTACCCTTTGGGTGGCAGCTGCCACGTCATTTTCATGCGTCACGATCAGGATGGTTTTGCCATTGGCATTCACCTCCTTAAAAATTTCCATCACTTCATGTGATGTGGTACTGTCAAGCGCACCGGTAGGTTCATCAGCCAGAATGATCTTGGGGTTGGTGATGAGGGCCCGGGCTATCGCCACACGCTGCCGCTGCCCGCCGGACATTTCGTTGGGCAGGTGATGAGACCAGTCTTTGAGCCCCACTCTTTCCAGATAGCCTTCGGCAATTTTGTTTCGCTTTTTTCTGCCGATCTTCTGGTAGTAAAGAGGCAGGGCTACATTTTCAATGGCACTTTTGAAATTGAGCAGGTTGAACGATTGAAAGACAAAACCGATGAGTTCATTTCTGAGTTGTGCGGCTTTTCCTTCAGACAGGTTTTTGATCAGGTGACCACCCAGGGTGTAGCTTCCTTCATCGTAGCTATCCAGGATGCCAAGGATGTTGAGCAATGTGGATTTACCAGATCCGGAAGACCCCATAATGGAGACCAGTTCCCCTTCTTCTACATTGACATTCACCCCTTTCAGGACGTGGAGCGATTGCTTACCCAAGTGGTAAGATTTATGGATATTTTCCAGAGTCAGCATTCGGGTTAGGTTTGGATGAATGATCTAATTAACGCTGAAATGAAGAAATATGGTGTTTTTTAATGTAAATAAATGTCACAATGGCATGACATGGTGCTCGATACTTTAAGATAAATGGCGCTAAAAGAGGGAGAATAGTTGTGATTGAATTCCTTTCTTTCTTTTTTCACTTTCAAAACCAAAGGATGAGAAAAATTTGTCTGTATCTGGTGCTCTTAGGTGCACTGATGGCTTGTGACAGGAGTACCAAAAAGGAAAGCGAAGCGGCCCTCCCACCCCTTCAGACCCTGCCTTCCTACCTGAGTTTCCGGGTCAATTTCCCGGTGGGTGAGTTGGAGGATGGTGTGAACCGAGTGCTCCCCAAGCTCATTCTGGATGATGCCCTTCCCCTGAAAGGAAAGGGAGATACCCTTTTTCTGAAAGTGGAGCGCAAAGGGAAACTCAACCTGGCCATAAGAAAGAATGAAATCTTTGCCTCGATCCCTCTGGATGTGGAAGCTGGTATTAGTAAGAAAGTACTTGGTGTGACTTTCTCCAATGCCGATGCACCTGTAAAATTCAGTGGGCTACTCAAGGCATCGGCTACTGTGGGTATAGATGAGAACTGGGATATGAATGTCACTTGTGAGTACAAGGGCTTTGATTTGGGGGAGAGTTCCAAAATATCCATCATGGGGATGACCTTTAATGTGGAGGGAACCATCGACAAGGCGTTGGAGGAGCATGAAGATCAGCTGTCTGATATTATTTGTGGGGCCCTGAATAAGGCGGTGGACTTCAGAGGTACCGTGGAGAAGGTATGGATGGATTTGCAAAAGCCCCAGCGCATAGCGAAGAGGCCTCAGGAGTTGTGGTTGTACTCTAACCCTGTTGCGTTAAATGGCACACTGGTGCCGCTGGAGAAGGACACACTATCGGTACATGTGGAGTTCCGTACCAAAATCAACATCTCGCCGATCAAACGAGATGTGGAAGTAAAGGTGCCGCTGACCAGCAGAGGGGAGCCACTCAACACCCGGGCGGCATTGCTGGTGTACCCTGAGATCAATTTGCCTTATGACCTACTCTCACAAACACTGAAGCGAGAACTTGCTCAGCATGAGTTTACTTATGAGGCATACAAAGTGCGGGTAACAGATGCACAGATCATGCGTGAAGGTCAAAAGCTCAAAGTGAAGCTGAACACTACCGGTGATCTGAATGGGATAGTGTATGCCACGGGGCGGCCAGTACTGAATGAGGATAGGGAGCTGGTGCTGGAGGGGTTTGCTTACGAGATAGATGCGGATGATGAGTGGGTGGCCATGACCGACTGGGCAGTGCATGAGTTTGCGGAGCGATATGTGGCCGAGCAGGTAAGGATGGATATGCAGCCCTTTTTGGAAGACCTGGATGAACTGATTATGACAGGTCTGGACAAATCACATCTGGCAGAGAAACTGGATCTGCAGATTGGTTTTGATGAAGTGACCTCTTACCAGCTGCGGCTCACAGAGGATGCCATTCAATGGATTTTTTATCTGGAAGGATGGTCTCAGCTGAACCTCAAAAAAGGGCTTTTTAAAAACAGAGATTAAGTTTCACAGTTTGTCCAGGCAGTTGATGGCCACAGGTACGATGGCACCCTCGGGCAGACTTTGGCAAGTGGCATCTGAGGAGGAGTCATATTTGAATCCAAAGAGGAGTGTAATCGCTATGGAATAGCTGCCAGCCTCAGGTTTCCTTATTTCCACGTTAGTGCTGTTTTTTACTGGCTGAAACCACACCTTTTGGTGTGTGAGAAAAGTGTCAGCCAAAAGCATCCATTGGTTATCCCAGATACCATCGCCGCATGAGGTGCCGAGAAGTGAAACTACCTGAAGGCATTCAGTTCCCTGAGGGAGGAGAGCCAGGTATGGGTCTACCCGTATTCTTTTGAGACTCTTGGCGTTGATGACAGAAACGCTTGTTTCTTCCAAAGCTACAGAGTTGATCAATGCTGCATGGATATCGATGTTGATGGTATCTCTCACTACGGCCTCACAATTGTCTCCATTTGAATTGTGAAAAAGATAGACGGACACATTATCACCCGTGGTATTTCCGTTCCACCAGGTATAGAAAAGATGCTCGTTGCAACCTCCGGAATATTCCACGATTACTTTCCAGGTGTTTTGGGACGGAGTGATGCCTATGATCCGGTACGAATCATTGGGAACATCTCCCACGTCATGATTCGGCCCCAGATAATTGATGGCATTATCCGTGATTTTATCCGTTGTATCCAGAGTGCTTTCCAGGCAGCTCCAAAACATCACACTCAGCAGCAAAAGGAGAATAGGTTTCATTAGTTGTATTTGCTTTATAGACACGCTATTTGATAAGACCGTTTAAAAGCGCACAATTAATTGGAAGATCAAATGTTGTATTAAAGGAACAATATGCACCTGAATAGGTTGCTATGGTATGAAAAAGAAGGAAAAAATAAGATCAATTATTGTTTTTTTGCTCGTTTCCACGGTTTTTTTTGGGTGTGAAAAACTGGATTTCACTCAGTTTACCATGGATTACACCTCAGAATTCACCTACAGTGGGGGGTTGGGCACTGCCATTCCATTTACTGCCCGCACACCGGAAATTTCTTCTAATTCTTCTTCTACCTTTTCTGCTAACAATACCAGGAAGGACAAGGTGGAGGAAGTCAACTTACAGTCGATGAGACTCGAGATTAAAACCCCGGCTGATGTTGACTTTGATTTTTTAAATGAAATCACCATTTCCATCAATGCAGAAGGACTCAGCGAAAAGGTGATTGCCACCAAAACTAACATTCCGGAAGAAGGACTCACCTCGCTCGAAATGGACGTGGAAGGATCGGTCAATCTCAAGGATTATGTGACGAGCGATCAGTTTACATTTAAGACCACTACCAAAACGGATAAGACCATCAGCAATGACATCACAGTCACCATCAAAAGCGTCTTTTTCGTGGATGCCAAAGTTTTATAATCTACTTGTCGGGTTGGAGGTTGAGTTTTTTTAGGAGCTGATCCCGCCTCTTTTGAGCCATTTTTCCATGAGTGATCATCACGGGTGGATAGAGCATGTAAATGAAGCCCGATACTGTAAAGTTGTGCATTCCGAATAGGCCAGATAAGGCAATAAGCGCAGACAGGAGTGGAATGATTCCCATTAGGAGGTTGGTACGGAGTGCCGCTTTGGTCTCGTGAATTTCATACTCGTCCAGTTCCAGCTCAGAGCTTATTTTCAGCGCATGACGATACATGAGACTGATGGTAAAGAATATGCATGCTGCTCCTAATCCATACAGCATCATGAGGGTGGGTGTGTCTTCTAGTTTAATTACGGAGGTGAAAAGATGTTGGAATATTTCTCGATCCGAGGTGAATAGCCCAACATACAGATCAAAAAGGATCTTGAAGAGAAATTTGAGCGGATAGACGTAAATGAGGATCAGAAAAATCAGGAAAGTGTTGAGGGTAATGATGCGTGAGTCCTGCAAGCCGTAGCGAAGAAAAAAGATATAATGCTGGTACCAGATGACCATTACCAGTATGACGCACAGTCCGAAGGGGACCACGTCGCGCATGGATAGCCACAACTCTTCAAAAGTATTGGGAGCGGAAGTTGAGAGGACGATGAGGGTGATGCCCAGTGCAAAAGCAGCGTCTGTGAAGGCTTCTACGCGCGTTTGATTTTTTCCTCTGTATCTGAAATAAGGATCCAGACCTACCTCCTGATCTTTCATCAGTTTTCTCATGATGATTCAAAATAGCTAAATATTGCCAATGATTTACACGACGATGAACTTAATAATCGAGTCAGGACGCAGGAGTTAGAGTCTAATTGTAGATTTTCATTCAAATTTTAAAACCAGTGATTCATATGCGAGGAATAATTGTATAATTTTGGCCCTCTCAAAAGATCGAGGTGTAGCGCAGCCCGGTTAGCGCACCACGTTAGGGACGTGGGGGTCGCTGGTTCGAATCCAGTCACCTCGACTAGCAAAGCCAACCTGTTTAGGTTGGCTTTTTGCGTTTTATGGCCTGGATGAGAACCAGCGGGGGGTCGGTTCGAAATCGGAGCGCAGCGTAGATTCACGAGGGGTTTGCGCGCATGGCTGTGCGTATGAGTAATCCAGTCACCTCGACTAGCAAAGCCAACCTGTTTAGGTTGGCTTTTTGCGTTTTATGGCCTGGATGAGAACCAGCGGGGGGTCGGTTCGAAATCGGAGCGCAGCGTAGATTCACGAGGGGTTTGC